>JBATAV010000420.1:0-3856 GCA_049662025.1 Paracoccaceae bacterium
TTCTGGCGCTGGCCGAGGTGAAGATGTTCAACGACTGGTCTGCGGCCAAGGCGGCCGAGGCCGAGGCCTTGATGCAGATCGCCGTGGCGGCGGGGGCCGAGGCGGTCAGCCTGATCCCGCGCAACGATGGCGTGGCGACCGACCGCGCCGACAGCCGCAAGGTGACCGAGGCCGCGTTGCGTGCGCTGTTGCCGATGCTGAAGGCACATGGGCTGAAGGCGATGGTGGAACCGCTGGGGTTCGCCGTCAGCAGCTTGCGCTACAAGGATGTTCTGGCCGAATGTATCGAGGCGGTGGGCGGGCGCGGCACCTTCTTCATGGTGCACGACACCTTCCACCACGCGCTGGCCGGCTTTGGCCCGATCTACCCGGAGCTGACCGGAATCGTTCACGTCTCGGGCGTGAAGGACAGTATTTATCTGGACGACATGCGCGACCCGCACCGGGTGCTGGTCGATGCCGACGATGTCTTGGGCAACGTGGCGCAGATTCGCGCGCTGCGAAGGGGTGGCTACACCGGCCCGGTGTCGTATGAGCCGTTTGCGCCTGTCGTGCATGCGCTGGCCGATCATGCCCCGGCCCTGCGCGCCAGCATGGACCATATCCGCGCCGGTCTGTCGTGATTTGCGCCACGAGAATTGCAACCGGTTGCAAAAATCAGTTGACGCATCGCAGGAACCGCTTCAGCCTGCCGCATCGGGTGGCCCTGAGTCGCCCGGAACACGCCGCGCCTGTGGTGAGAAAATGAAGCTGACTGGCCTGCCGAAAATGACGGCAGGTGGCTCTGGGAGGAGAGAATGATGAAAAAGACCCTTATTGCTGCTGGACTTGTCTCGCTTTTGGGCACCACTGCCATGGCGGATGGCGTTGGTGTGTCGATGGCGCTGTTCGACGACAACTTCCTGACCGTGCTGCGCAACGGCATTCAGGCCGACGCCGATGCCAAGGGCATTTCGGTGCAGATTCAGGACGCGCAGAACGATGTTGCCAAGCAGTTGGACCAGATCAACAACTTCATCGCATCGGGCGTCAGCGCGATCATCGTCAACCCGGTGGACACCAGCGCCACCCAGGCGATGTCGGATGCCGCCGCTGCTGCGGGTGTGCCGCTGGTCTTTGTGAACCGCCAGCCGATCAACGTCGACACGCTGCCGGACAACCAGGCCTTCGTCGCCTCGAACGAGGCCGACTCGGGCACGCTGGAGACCATCGAGGTCTGCGCCCAGCTGAAGGCGGCAGGCAAGGACAACGCCAATGTCTACATCATGCAGGGCGAGCTGTCGAACCAGGCCGCCGTGCAGCGCACCGCCGATATCCATGACGTGATGGCGGCCGGCAAATGCGCGGTGACGCTGAACGTCATCGACGAGCAGACCGCCAACTGGAGCCGGGATCAGGCGCAGACCCTGATGACCAACTGGCTGTCGACCGGAGCGGCCTTTGATGCGCTGATCGCCAACAACGACGAAATGGCCATCGGCGCCATCCAGTCGATGAAGGCGGCGGGCATCGACATGGCCTCGGTCGTGGTGGGCGGCGTCGATGCCACGCAGGATGCGCTGGCGGCGATGCAGGCGGGCGATCTGGACGTGACGGTGTTCCAGAATGCTGCCGCCCAAGGCTCGGGCGCGCTGGATGCGGCGACCAAGCTGGCGGCGGGCGAGGCGGTTGACCAGAAGGTCTATGTCCCGTTCGAACTGGTGACCCCGGCGAATGTCGCGGATTACCTGGCCAAGAACTGATCCTGTTCGGCACAGGGGCGGTGGTGATCCGCCGCCCCGATTGCCTTTTGCCGCGCAGGACAATGCGGGCAAAAGGATCATCCGGCGACATCTTCGGCGAGAGGAACTGGTCATGAATCAGCCAACGCATGGGCCTGGCGGTCTGAAATACGATCCGGCCAAGCGCACCCGCGCGCCGGAATGGAACGTCTTTGGCGCCCTGATCGTGATCGTGCTGGTCTTCGAGGTGCTGAACCGGCTGAACGGCACCAGCTTTCTGTTCAACATGCGCGACAACGTCGATGCGATCTTCAACCAGCAGCGGCTGGACATCATGATCCTGCAGGTTGCCATCGTCGGCATCATCGCCATCGGGGTGACGCAGGTGATCATCCTTGGCGGGATCGACCTGTCTTCGGGCAGCATCGTCGGCGCCACCGCGATGATCGTGATGAGTTTCGCGCAAACCGCCACGGTGAACGGCAACCCCAACCCGAAGGCCATTTTCGGCGACTGGGCGATGGATCTGCCGGTGATCGTGCCGATTGTCGCGGGCCTTGCCTGCGGGCTGCTGGCGGGGCTGGTGAACGGGGCACTGATTGCCTACACCAAGATCCCGCCCTTCATCGCCACGCTGGGGATGATGGTCTCGGCGCGCGGCGTGGCGCGCTGGTGGTCGAACGGCCAGCCGGTCAGCTTTCCGACCGAAAGCTTCGGCAGGCTGTCGAATGGCGACATTCTGGGCAGGACAAGCTTTGGCCTGCTCAGTTGGCCGGGGCAGAACCCTGCGGTGGTCTTCGTGATCCTGGCAGTGCTGTTTCACGTCATCATGATCTACACGCTTTACGGCAAGCGCAGCTATGCCATCGGTTCGAACGAGGCGGCGGCGCGGATGTCGGGGATCAACGTCGATCGCCACAAGGTGCTGGTCTATGCCATTGCCGGAATGCTGGCCGCCGTGGCCGCCATTCTGCTGACCTCAAAGACCCTGACGGCGCAGGCCGGCATGGGGGTGATGTATGAATTGGACGCCATCGCCATGGCCGTGATCGGCGGCGTATCGCTGACCGGGGGGCGCGGGTCGATCATCGGCACCGTGCTGGGGGCGGCGATCTTTTCGGTGATCATCTCGGGCTTCACCTCGATCCGGCTGGACGCCTATTATCAGGAGATGGTGAAAGGCGCGATCATCGTCGGCGCGGTGGTGCTGGATCAGTGGCGGCAACGCCAGCGGGCAAAAGGGTAGGGGCGATGAGCAATATCATTCTGGAGACCCGCGGTCTGACCAAGCATTACGGCGGCGTTCACGCGCTGGAGGAGGCCGATTTCGTGCTGCACGAGGGCGAACATGTCGCCGTGGTGGGCGACAATGGCGCCGGCAAATCCACCTTCGTGCGGCAGGTGACGGCGGTGGAACAGCGCAGCAGCGGCGACATTCTGTTCAATGGCCAGCCGGTGCATTTTGCAGGCCCGCTGGAGGCGCGCGAGGCGGGGATCGAGACGGTGTTCCAGACGCTGGCGCTGGCCGATGATCTGGACGTGCCGTCGAACCTGTTTCTGGGGCGCGAGTTGTTCAAGTTCCGCCTCGGCCCGTTCTCCTGGCTGGACCGCAAGGCGATGCGCGACCGCACGCTTGAGGCGCTGAAGCGGACAGCGGTGAAAATTCCCAACGTCGACAACCCGATCCGCAACATGTCGGGTGGGCAAAGGCAATGCGTGTCCATCGCGCGGACGGCGGCTTTTGCGTCGAAGCTGGTGATCATGGATGAGCCCACTGCCGCGCTGGGCGTGCAGGAAACCGGGCAGGTGGAAAACATCATCCGCGGGCTGAAGGAACGCGGCATTCCGATGATCCTGATTTCGCACAACCTGCGGCAGGTGTTCGATCTGGTCGACCGGATAGTCGTCTTCCGCCGGGGCCGCATCGTTGCGTCGCTGAAAAAGGATGAAACCGACGGCAACGATATCGTCAGCTACATCACCGGCGTCAAAGGGACCGAGGATGCCTATGCCTGATCATCGGGAGTCGGTCGCCGTCATCGCCGGGGGCACCCAGGGCCTGGGTCTGGCGATTGCCGAGCGGCTGATTGCCGAGGGCTGCACCCGGCTGGTGATCGCCGGGCGCCGTGTGCCCG
>JBATAV010000421.1:0-10957 GCA_049662025.1 Paracoccaceae bacterium
GTACTGCGCCGATGATCCCCAATGGCCTGCCGCGCGAGCAAGGGTCCAGGCGACTTTCTGCAATGGGAGTTTGCCCGCGTAGGCCGGACCTTCTGGGTCCGCGATGAACGTAAGTGCTTTCACATCAGTGCCATCGGCGGAAACATCAATCCATCGCGGCACGTTGGTTGGTGGATTCGCGTCGATTTCGCGCTCGAGGAGCCGCACGATCTGACCTTTGAAGTCCCGCGCAGGTAAGGCGTAGGCGTTGCCAATGCACATTCCACCGCGATCCAGTGCCAACATCAAGGCGGGAAGTTCGCGTGTTCCTCGCCAGCGAGTCAATAACAGGCAAAACGACCTATGCCACCCTAGCGCGGTTGCTTGCACGACCTCCTCATAGTCGAACTCTGGATTCCAGATCAGGGAGCCATAAGCGAAAACCCAGAGCCTCTCGGGAGAATACTCCAACAACAGGTCATTGGCGATGTTCTCGAAGTCTTCCAAAGAGTGCTCAGTCGTGCCTTCTTCAGGTCCAGAATCAGGTTCCGTCCTTTCCACCAGTTTGACCAACTCTTCTGTCAGTTCGGGCAAATAGCTCTTCCATCGATACGGATCATCGAAGCTCAGCATAGCATAACCATAGATGCAGCCGATATGGGCTCAATCCGGCCCTCTGCACGCCACCCGACCGGTCCGCGACTTTCCGAGCCTTTCAGGCGAAGGTCACGCTGCGGTTCAGCGGCAGGGTGCGGATGCGTTTTCCGGTGAGGGCGAAGATGGCGTTGGCCAGGGCGGGGGCGGCGGGCGGGGTGCCGGGCTCGCCGATGCCGCGGATGGGGGCGCCGCTTTCCAGGATCCTGACGGTGATGGGGGGGCATTGGCGCATCCGCAAGGGATCGAAATCCCAGTAGTTTGCCTGCTCGGGCCGGCCTTCGGCGAAGGTGACTTGGCCAGTCATCGCGGCGGAAAGGCCGAAGACCATGCCGCCTGACAGCTGCGCCTGAATGATGCCGGGGTCGAGGGCGATGCCGACATCTGCGACGATCCAGGCGCCGGTCAGGCGGAGGCCCTGTGCGGTGTCTTCAATCTCGACCACCTCGGCCACCGGGACGCCGAAGGAGAGCGCGAAAGCCACCCCTTTGGCGCGGCCGGGGGTCTTTTGTGCCCAGTTGGAAAGCGCGGACACCTCGGCCAGGGTCTGGATCGAGGGCTCGTGGTTCATCTGGCGCATGCGGAACAGAAGCGGGTCGTCGCCCGCCAGATAGGCCAGTTCGTCCACCGCGCAATCGTGGAAAAAGCCGTTCTGCGACGCGCCGACCGAGCGCCAGAAGCCGACCGGCACCCGGCTGGTGGCGCGGTGGCCGGTGACGCGGTAGTTGGGGAAGGCGTAGGGCTGTTCCCAGGCACCCTGCACGATCGAGGAATCCGCCCCCATGGCGGGAAAGTCCAGCCGCCCGGCGACCGAGGCGATGATCGAGGCGGACGCCGTGGCCAGGTGGAAGTGATCGATGGTGCCGTCCTTCACGCTGGCGCGCACCCGGGCCATGGCGGCGGGGCGATACATGTCGTGGGCGGTGTCTTCCTCGCGGCTCCAGGTCAGGAGGACGGGGGTGGGGGACAGCTCTTTGGCCAGCGCGGCGGCCTGGCGGATGAAATCGCATTCCGAGCGGCGACCGAAACCGCCGCCCATGAATTCGGTGTGCAGATCGACCGCGTCTTCGGGAAGGCCTGCGGCCCTGGCGGCGACGGTGCGGGCCATGGTGGGAAACTGGGTTCCGGCCCAGACCTGCAGTTTTCCGTCCTGCAGCCAGGCGGCGGCGCCCATCGGCTCCATCGTCGCATGGGCGAGGTGGGGGACGGTATAGTCGGCGGTGAAATCGGCGGCTTCGGCGTTGCCGTCGTTGCGCGGGGTGCTTTCGGGGTCTGCGTGCAGCGCGGCGGACAGGTCGGTGGTCAGCAGATCGGATGTGACCGGGGTTTGCGGGGTATCCCAGGTGATCTGCGTCTGCTCCAGCGCCTGAAAGGCGGCCCAGGTGGTGGTGGCGATGGCGGCGATGCCGCCGTCAAGCGGGATGATTTTCAGCACGCCGGGCAGGGTTTGCGCCTGCTTGGCGTCATGGCTGACCATGCCCGCGCCGGGGGCGGGGTTGCGGCGGAGGCTGGCGAAGACCATGCCGGGCAGGCGGATGTCGATGGCATAGCGGGCGGTGCCGGTGGATTTCGCCAGCATGTCGGTGCGGGGTTGCGGTTTGCTGAGGAGGCGCCAGTCGGCCTGCGGTTTCAGAGGCGGCGGGTCGGGCAGCGCGACCGAGGCGGCCTCGGCGGCAAGATCGGCATAGGGGAGGCGCGTGCCGTCGGGGGTGACGATGGCCCCCGATTCGGCGCGGAACTGGCCGGTGGGCAGGCCAAGGCGGCGTGCAGCGGCCTGGATCAGGGCTTGCCGCGCGGTGGCCCCGGCAAGGCGCATCTTGTCGAAGGCATCGGGGATGGCGGTAGAGCCGCCAGTCAGTTGCAGGCCGAGGAAGCGGGCCGGAATGTCGGTGGCATCGCGGGTGGTTTCGGCCAGCCAGCTTTGGTCGGTGGGTTTGAAGGGCACGCCTTCGCGCAAGAGCGCGCCGTTGTAATAGGCCTGGCCGGGGGGGCCGTGCATGACGCGGACCTGGGTCCAGTCCAGCTCCAGCTCCTCGGCGACAAGGGCGGCGAGGGTGGTGTGGGTGCCCTGCCCCATCTCGGCGCGCGGGGTGATGATGGTGACGCCTTGCGTGTCGATCAGGACGTAGGGGGTGAGGACGCCAAGGCCCTGGCCCTTGATCGGATTGGGCAGGGCTTTGCGGTATTCGTACCAGCCGAAGGCGACACCGCCCGCGATGGCGGCAGAGCCGATCAGGAAGCTGCGGCGGGCGATGGTGCGGGCGCGGCCCATTCAGCCCTCCATGGCCGCAGAGGCGGTGCGGATGGCGGCCAGGATGCGCGGGTAGGTGCCGCAGCGGCACAGGTTGCCGTCCATCGCGTCAAGGATTTCGGCATCGGTCGGTTTGGGGTTTTCGGCCAGAAGGGCGGCGGCCTGCATGATCTGGCCGGACTGGCAGTAGCCGCATTGCGCGACCTGATGGGCGATCCAGGCTTGTTGCAGGGGGTGGAGATCGGGACCCAGACCCTCGATCGTGGTGACGGGGCCGGTCACGTCGCCCAGTGCCAGTTGGCATGACCGGGTGGCCTGGCCGTCCACCAGCACGGTGCAGGCCCCGCAGGCGGCGATGCCGCAGCCGTATTTGGTGCCGGTGAGGTTCAGCCCGTCGCGCAGCGCCCAGAGCAGCGGGGTGTCGGCGGGCAAGTCCAGCGGGTGGTCGGTGCCATTGACGGTAAGGGTGAACATCGGCGCCTCCTGCACCGATCAGTCTAGTTTGAATCGGCGAAAGAGGAAGGGCAAGCCGGGCCTGCCGGGGAAAGTTGCCTAAGATGCCGCACTTTAAGCCTGTGTTCACCGCAAAGGGGTAATGTCGGCCTTGGGTGTGATAAATGGGTGATGGGGATGGCCGGGCAGGGTAATGCCGCGCCAGTCATCATCAAACGGAAGAAGGTCGTCGCGGGTGGTGGGCATCATGGCGGCGCCTGGAAAGTGGCCTATGCCGACTTCGTGACGGCAATGATGGCATTCTTCCTTTTGATGTGGCTGTTGAACGCAACAACGGAAAAGCAGCGCAAGGGGCTGTCGGATTACTTCAATCCGACGATCCCGATTAGTCGGATTTCCGGCGGCGGCGATGGTGCCTTAGGCGGCGAAACGATGTTTTCGGAAAATACCAGGGCGCAGGCCGGGACGGGAGGCACCTCGAACGAAAAGGGTGCCGCGTCCGGGACGGTCGACGATGCGATGACCGATGAAGGTGCGGCCGAAATGCGGGCGGTGGAAAAGGCACTGCTGGACCGCGGCGGCGAGAGCCGAACGATGGAGCAGTTGCTGCAGCATGTGATCACCCGCGTTACCGACGAGGGCCTGGTGATCGAGATCTACGACACCGAAGATGCGCCCCTGTTCACAAATGACACAGCCGAGCCGACACCGGTGTTGCTGGCGCTGGCAAAACTGCTGGCCGATGTGCTGGCGCTGACCAGGAACGAGGTTGCGGTGAACGGCCATCTGCGCAGCTATCCGGTGATGCTGCGCACCAATCCGGTGTGGGAGCTTTCGGCAGAACGGGCGCAGCGCACCCGGCTTTTGCTGGAGGCGGCGGGGATGGTGGCGGAACGGGTACAGCGCGTGTCGGGCTATGCCGACCGCAAGCCGGTGACGGCGGATTCCGCAGCAATCCGCAACAACCGGCTGGAAATCATCCTGCTGCGCAGGGACCGCTGAGCGATTAGATAAAATCCAATCCGTTAGCGGTTTGTTCAGCCCCTTCCTGCAGTTTCGGTCCGATATGTGATCGAAGCAGCAGAAAGGTGCCCCGATGACCATTTCCTCGTCGCTGAGCGCGGGCGTAGCCGGGTTGAACGCAAACGCGACCCGTCTTGCCACCATTGCCGACAACATCGCCAACTCTGGCACCTACGGCTATAAGCGGGCCGCAGCCGATTTTTCCAACATGGTGATCACCAATGCCCGAGGCTCGGGCGTCTATTCGGCGGGCGGGGTTCGTGCGTCGTCGTTCCGGCTGATCGAAGAGCGCGGGTCGCTGGTCGGCACGGCGAATGCGCTGGACCTTGCAGTGTCCGGGCGCGGCATGCTGCCGGTGATGCCGGAAGTTGCCTTGGGCAACTCTTCGGGCGAAACGCCGCTGATGATGACCACGACAGGCGCTTTTCGCACCGATTCGAATGGCGTTCTGAAAACGGAATCCGGGCTGGTTCTGCTGGGCTGGCCCGCCGCATCCGACGGCACCATCCCGACCTTTCCGCGCGATACACTGGGCGGGCTGCAACCGATCGTCATCAATTCCAACCAGACAGCGGGCGACCCGACCACGACGATGAATCTGGGCGTCAACCTGCCCGCCACCGGCACCGAAGACGGCGCCGCCGGCACCACGCTGCCGCTGTCGGTGGAGTATTTCGGCAACCTCGGCACCTCGGAATCGCTGGATGTGACCTTTACGCCCACGGTTCCGGCGCCCGGCGCGCCACCCTCGAACGAATGGACGATGCAGATTCGCGACAGCGCCAGCGGCAATGCGGTGATCGGGGAATACACGCTGACCTTCGACGACAGTCGCGCCGCAGGGGGCACGCTGGCCTCGGTGACGGTGGTATCGGGCGGGACCTATGACCCGGCAACCGGCATGCTGGACCTGACGGTGGCGGGCGGCCCGATCAGTATGGGGATCGGCCGGGTCGGCGACCCCAACGGTCTGACCCAGCTGTCGGACGGCTTTGCGCCGGTGTCGATTTCCAAGAACGGCTCTCCGGTCGGCAATCTGACCACGGTCGAGGTGGATGAGAACGGCTATATCACCGCCACCTATGACACCGGGTTCACCCGGCGGCTTTACCAGATTCCGCTGGTGGACGTGCCCAACCCGAATGGTCTTCTGTCAAAAAGCAACCAGACCTATCAGGTCTCGCCCGACAGCGGCTCGTTCTTCCTGTGGGATGCGGGCAGCGGCCCTACCGGCTCGATCGAAGGCTATGCGCGCGAAGGGTCCACCACCGACGTGGCGGCCGAACTGACCTCGCTGATCCAGACCCAAAGGGCCTATTCGTCCAACGCCAAGGTGATTCAGACGGTGGACGAGATGCTGCAGGAAACCACCAATATCAAGCGCTGAGGAGCGGGTAAATGAGCATCTCTTCCGCACTGAACAGCGCCCTGACGGGATTGACCGCGACCTCGCGGCAGGCGGAGATCGTGTCTTCGAACGTCGCCAATGCCTCGACGCCGGGTTATGCCCGACGCCAGGTGTCGCTGACGGCGCAGGTGCTGGGCGGATCTGGCCAGGGCGTGTCGGTGCGCGGCGTGACGCGGCAGATCGACCAGTTCCTGATCAACGACCGGAGGGTGGCGCAGGCCTCGTCCGGCGACCGCGATGTGCGGGCCAGTTTCATGAAGCGGCTGGAGGATATCTTTGGCCAGCCGGAAGATCCGGCCTCGCTGTCGGCGCGGGTGGCCGCACTGGACCGATCGCTGATGGAGGCCGCCAGCAGCCCGGAATCCGAGGCGCGTCTGGCCACGGCGGTGGATTCGGCGCGGCTTCTGGCGGACGGGTTGAACCGCGCCAGCGATGCCATTCAGGACGAACGCGCGCGCACCGATACCTCGATCGCCTCGGCGGTGGACACGTTGAACAGCTCGCTTCGGCAGGTGTGCGAGCTGAACAGTCAGATCCGCAGTTTTTCGGGGGCCGGGCGCGATGTCTCGGCGCTGCTGGATCAGCGCCAGCAAGCCGTCGACCGGATCGCGGACCTGGTGCCGATCCGCGAGGTCAGCCGCGACCACGACCAGATCGCGCTGATGACGACGGGCGGCGCGGTGCTGCTGGACGGGCAAGCGGCGGAGTTCAGCTTTACCCCGGTGCATACCGTGGTGCCCGAGATGACCCAGGGCAGCGGTGGGCTGTCGGGGCTGACGCTGAACGGCCGCCCGATGGCGACGGCGGGCGAGACCAGTCTGGTGCTGGGCGGCAAGCTGGCCGGCATGTTCGCGGTGCGCGACGAGCTGGCGGTTGCCGGACAGGGCAAGCTGGACGCCATGGCCCGCGATCTGGTGGAGCGGTTTTCGGACCCGAGCCTTGCCAATTTCGTGGTGCCCGGCGATCCGGGCCTGTTCACAGATGGCGGCGGCACCTTCTCGGCAACCGACGAGACGGGCCTGTCGGCACGGATCTCGCTGAATGCCCTGGTGGACCCGAAGGCCGGCGGCGCGCTTTTCCGGTTGCGTGATGGACTGGCGGCGACAACCGCCGGGCCGACTGGGAATTCGGCCGTGCTGGTGGGGCTGTCGGACGCGCTGGTGGCGGCGCGACCGTTGTCATCGGCCTCTTTTCCGGCGGCCAGCCGCAGCTTGCCCGGGCTGACGGCCGCATTGTTGTCTTCGGTTTCGTCCGAGCGGCTGAACGCGGACACCGAAGACGCCTTTACCGCCGCGCGTTATGCCGCGCTGGACGAGCTGGAAAAGGCCGGGGGCGTCGATACCGACCAGGAGTTGCAATCGCTGCTGGTGATCGAGAAGAATTATGCCGCCAATGCCAAGGTCATGAAGACGGTGGATGACATGCTCAACACGCTTCTGGGTCTGTGATGGTAGCGCGCATTGGAAACGGCGATGCCTCGCTGACCTCGATCCTCAGTCGCCAGTCTTCGGCGCTGCGGGCGGAATTGACGCGCCGGACAACCGAGATGACAACGGGGCTTCATACCGACATGGGCGCGGCGGTCGGCGGGGACTTCTCGGCGCTGGCGGCAGTGGACCATTCGCTGGCCCGCCTGAAGGGATATGCGGCAAACACGGCCGAAGCGGGGCTGTTCACCGATGTCTTGCAGAACGCGCTGGGCGTGATCTCGGACGCCGCGACGGATCTGTCCACCAACATCATGCGCAGCGTCGGGTCGTCAAACGCCATCAGCCTGGATGCGATTGCCACCGACGCGGGACGCGCGTTCGCAACGGCGGTGGCTGCCGTGAACACCCGGTTTTCGGAGCGCGCGATTTTCTCGGGGGTGAATGCAGAGACCCAACCTCTGCCCGATGCACAAACCATCCTTTCGCAGCTGGAGACTGCTGTTGCTGGGGCGATTACCGTGCAGGATGTGCAGAACGCCGTTGTCGCCTGGTTCAGCGATCCAGGTGGATATGAAACGGCCTATGTCGGCGGTGCGCCGCGGGAAGCTGCGCAGATCGCGCCGGGAGAGACGGCCGATATGTCGGTCACTGCGCTGGACCCGGCGGTGAAGGACACCCTGCGCGGTCTGGCGACCGTGGCGCTGCTGGGCCGGGGGTTGCTGGCCGGGCAGGTGGAGGCGCGGTCGCAACTGGCCAAGGCGGCGAGCGAGGAACTGATGACCGGCGGCGAGGCGCGATCGCATCTGATGGCGCGCGTCGGCACGGTGCAGGCACAGATCGCCGCAGCCCAGACCCGCAATACGGCGGAAGATTCGGCGCTGACGATTGCGCGCGCCGGGATCGTGACGGCCGATCCCTATGATGCCGCGACGCGGATCGAAGACCTGCAGACGCAGCTTCAGGCGCTGTATCTGATCACCGCGCGGGTGTCGCGCCTTACCCTGGCCGAGTACATATGATGATCCGCATGCTGCTGTTGTTTCTGGCCCTTGCCCTGCCGGCCGCCGCCGAGCAGATCCGCATCAAGGACCTGGTCGAGGTGGATGGCGTGCGCGGCAACGATCTGGTGGGCTATGGATTGGTGGTCGGCCTGAACGGCACCGGCGACGGCATCCGCAACGCGCCCTTCACCGAAGAGATCATGGCCAACCTGCTGGAGCGGCTGGGCGTCAACGTCACCGGTGAGGATTATCGGCCAAAGAACGTGGCGGCGGTCTTCGTGACCGCAACGCTGCCGCCCTTTGGCCGCGCCGGCGGCCGGATCGACGTGACAGTATCCGCGATCGGCGACGCGAAAAGCCTGTTGGGCGGCACGCTGGTGATGACGCCGCTGAACGGCGCCGATGGCGAGATCTACGTTGTGGCGCAGGGCACGATCATCGCGGGCGGCGTCTCGGCGCAGGGCGATGCGGGCAAGGTCGTGCAGGGCGTGCCGACGGCAGGCACCATCCCCTCGGGCGGGCGGATCGAGCGCGAGGTGGATTTCGACTTCACCGCCGTGACCACGTTGCGACTGGCGCTGAAATCCGCTGATTTCACCACGGCAGAGCGGATCGAAACGGTGATCAACCAGAGTTTTGGCGGCCGGGTGGCAACCATGCTGGATTCCGGAACCGTGGCGCTGGATCTGGACCGGACCGGCCTGCGATCGCCCGCCCATGCCATAAGCCGGATCGAGGGTCTTACGGTGGAACCCGAAACGCGGGCGAGGGTCGTGGTGGACCAAAGATCCGGCACTATCGTGATGGGCGCCGATGTCCGCATCAGCCGGGTCGCGGTGGCGCAGGGCAATCTGACCCTGCGGGTGGAGGAAAGCCCGATCGTGGTGCAACCCAACCCGTTTTCCGCGGGTGAAACGGTGGTGGTTCCGCGCACCGCGGTCAGCATTGGCAAGACCGGCACCGGTCTGGCCGAGGTGCCTGGCGGAACGTCATTGTCGGAAGTGGTGGCCGGCCTGAACGCGCTGGGCGTGCCTCCGCATGACATGATCGACATTCTGAAAAGCATAAATGCCGCTGGCGCCCTGCACGCGGAGTTCATTGTTCAGTAAGCCCTGTTCAACCGATCCTGGGCCGCCAGGATTTCTGGCGTGCCGAAGCCGTCCAGACAAAGGATGGACGAAGATCTGCCGATGATCGGCTGGCAAAGGCCCGCGGCAGTCGCGCGCCAAATGGCGCCGACGCGTCCGCCGCCCCGGTTGAGGGGGCCGCAGAAACCGGCTAAGCACGCGCTTAGGCCGCCCCGATTTCGTTCCGCGGCGATTTACCTGTTGGAAGAATGCGGGCAAGGTGGTCAAAAGGCCTTCGGGACTTGGCCAGCGCGCAAATTGGCTCGGCACCGCCCAAGCCGCCGGGAAGGGTTCGAAGTTGGATTTGTCAATTGTTGTCCCCGCTCGCAATGAGGCGGCGAACATCCTGCCGTTGATCGAGGAAATCGCTGCGGTTTGCGCGTCGGCGTTTGGATTCGAGATTATCGTTGTCGATGATGGATCGGATGACGGCATGGCTGCGATTCTTGCCGGGGCGTTGGCGAAGACCCCGCATCTGCGGGTGCTTCGGCACGACCGGTCGGGCGGGCAATCGGCGGCGCTGCATTCCGGCGTCAGGGCGGCCCAGTTTGGCGTGATCTGCACGCTGGATGGCGACGGGCAGAACCCTCCGGCCGAGATTCCGGGGCTGGTGGCGCCGCTGTTGTCGCCGGGGGCAGAGGGCGTCGGGCTGGTGGCGGGGCAGCGGGTGGGCCGCAAGGACACGCTGTCGCGCCGACTGGCTTCGCGTTTTGCCAATGGGCTTCGGCAGGCAATCCTGAAGGACGGCACCCGCGACACCGGGTGCGGGCTGAAGGCGTTCCGGCGCGACGCCTTTCTGCAGCTGCCCTATTTCAATCACATGCACCGCTATTTGCCGGCGCTGTTCGCGCGCGATGGCTGGCAGATCGCCCATGTCGATGTGTCGCATCTGCCGCGCGGCGGCGGGCGGTCACATTACTCGAACCTGCAGCGCGGGCTGGTGGGGATCGTCGATCTGATGGGCGTGGCCTGGTTGTTGCGTCGAAAGAAGAACAGCCGTCCGACGGAACTGGAGCGGGTAAAATCGGGGGGGCAAGCCGGATGAGCTGGCTGATGCAGGTGCTGCATGTCGAGAGTCGGACCGAGCTTTTGTGGGTCCTGTTCGGCTTTTCTGCGCAGTTGATGTTCACGGCGCGGTTTCTGATCCAGTGGATCGCTTCGGAGCGGGCGCGGAATTCGGTCATGCCGGTGGCGTTCTGGTATTTCTCGCTGGCCGGGGGCGTGATGCTGCTGTGCTATGCGCTGTACCGGAAGGATCCGGTTTTCGTACTCGGCCAGGCGCTGGGCGTGGTGATCTACGTCCGCAATCTGTGGCTGATCCAGGCGCACCGGGCGCGATAGGCCAGGCCATGGACCCCACCGAAGGCCCGCAAGACCCTGAAATCGCAACACCGCCCGCGTCGGGGCGCGGGCTGTTGCTGGCGGCGCTGATCCTTGCCATCGGCCTGGCGCTGCTGTTGCCGCTTTTGCGGCCGCTTTTGCCGGTGGATGAGACGCGCTATCTGACGGTGGCCTGGGAGATGCACGGGACCGGCTCGTACTTCGTGCCGCACCTGAACGGCGAGATCTACACCCACAAGCCGCCGCTGCTGTTCTGGCTGATCAACCTGGTCTGGGCGGTTACGGGTGTC
>JBATAV010000422.1:0-1523 GCA_049662025.1 Paracoccaceae bacterium
TCCACAGCCACGCCGGCCACCGCACGGCTGACCGTGCTCTGGTTCAGACCCAGGGCGCCGGCCACCTCAGCCATGGTCATCGGTTGCAGGGCGCCGATCCCTTCCTCAAGGGCGGCACCCTGGCGCATCAGGATTTCCCGCGCCACTTTCAGCAAGGTGACATTGCGCCCTTCGACTGCCCGGATCAGCGCCGTTGCCTCGGCCCGGCCCGGACCGGCCGCCACCCGCAACGCAGGCAGGGCCGAGCGGTTCAGCGACACCTCCCACTCCGACGCGATCTTGCGGGCCATCAGATCGGGTTCGCGCAAGGGTGCTGCGCAGGGCGCAAAGCGCGCGCCCGGTTTGGGGTCAAGCCTGCGGATGCGCCCGATCACGGCGCGCACGGCGTCTTCGGTTGCCCCTGTCAGCCGCGCGATCCTTGGCGTTGCCCCGGCGCCCACCAGGGCGAGATGGCCCAGCACCCCTTCGGCAAGCGGGGTCAGCCAGCCTTCCTCAGCCGCCTGCAGGCGCAGGCATTCGGCAAGGTTTCGGGCAAAAAGACCTGCCGGTTCAATGGTCTGAAGGCGGGCAAGCACAGCTTCGGCCATCGCTTCGGATACGCTCGCCGCAGCCGCGATCTCGGCCAACGTCCCTCCCAGCCAGCCCGAAGGTTCCAGCGCCAGGGCAAACAGCCGCGCAATCCGCGTCTCGGCAGGCGACAGGCGCAGACCGGCCATGGCCGACTCGATATGCGCCATCAGGCTGGGCGAGGTCGGGTCGGCCAGTTGATCCGGCCGCTGACCACCCGCGGCAAAGCGGGCAAAAGCGCCGCTCCAGCGCGGAAGCCATTCACCGGCGGCCGCAGGTTCGGCGATCAGCTGCGGGTTCTCGACCGCCGCTTCCGCCAGAAAGCGGCTCAGTCCCAAGGCATCGCTGCCCAAAAGCCGGATCGAGGCCAGAAGCCGGGTGTTCAGCGACAGGCGCTGGCTTTGTTCGATCCGGATGCGGCTGCGTGTTGTCATCGGCAAAGGCTAGGGCGCCCGCCGGGGCTGCGCAACACGGCACAGAGCACAAGGTGACACAAGGCCCTCTCGCCAATCAGGTGGCGGGGCGCTAAGGCTGCCGCTGATGAAGATGCGCGCAACCCTTCCCTTGGTGCAGGACCTGGTCCTGATCGGCGGCGGCCATGCCCATGCGCTGGCGCTGCGGATGTGGGGGATGAACCCCTTGCCCGGTGTGCGGCTGACGGTCATCAACCCCGGCCCCGCAGCACCCTATACCGGCATGTTGCCCGGCCTGATCGCAGGGCATTACCGGCGCGATCAGATCATGGTCGATCTGGTCCGGCTGGCGCGTTTCGCCGGGGCGCGGGTGATCCTTGACCGTGCCACCGGGCTGGACCTGGCCGCGCGTCATATCCTGCTGGCCGGGCGCCCGCCGCTGGCCTTCGACGTGGCCTCGGTCGATATCGGCATCGGCTCCGACCTGCCCGACATTCCGGGCTATGCCGACCACGGCGTGGCGGCCAAACCGCTGGGCAGCTA
>JBATAV010000423.1:0-2303 GCA_049662025.1 Paracoccaceae bacterium
AGGTCGGCAAATTCAGCTTCATGGGCAATGCACGGGCGAAGGCCGTGTTTCAGGCCGAAGGCTTCGTCAAGATCCTGGCCGACAAGGAAACCGACCGCATCCTGGGTGCCCATATCATCGGCCCCGCTGCGGGTGACCTGATTCACGAGGTCTGCGTGGCAATGGAGTTCGGCGCCTCAGCGCAAGATATTGCGTTGACTTGTCACGCCCACCCCACCTATAGCGAAGCGGTCCGCGAAGCCGCGCTTGCCTGCGGTGACGGCCCGATCCACGCCTAATCCGGCGATCCTGCCCCGTTTTGCGGGGCAGGACAGACCCCTAATGCGCGGGTTGGATGAACGTCCCATTGCGCAATTCGGCAAAAGCCTGCCGCAACTCGGCCTCGGTGTTCATCACGATCGGCCCGGCCCAGGCCACAGGTTCCGCAATCGGTGCGCCCGAGATCAGCAGGAACCGCACGCCCTCCGGCCCGGCCTGAACCGTCACCTCATCGCCTGCGCCAAATCGCACCAAGGTCCGGTTGCCCGACAGATCGCGAATGTTGACTTCGCGCCCCTGCACTTCCTTTTCCACCAACACCCCTTCGGGCGTGGCGGAATCTCGGAAATTCCCGGCCCCATCAAAGACATAGGCAAAGGCGCGGCGGCGGGTATCGACCTTGAATACCTTGCGCTTGCCCGGCGCGACGTAGACATCGAGATATTGCGGATCGGCGGCTATGCCATCGACCGGGCTTTTCACCCCGCGATACTCGCCGATCACCACGCGGATGCTGCTGCCATCGTCATCGCCAACCTCGGGCAGATCGGCATCGGCAATGTCCTGATAGCGCGGTGCGGTCATCTTCAGATCGCGCGGCAGATTGCCCCACAGTTGGAAGCCATGCATCCGGCCAAGACCATCGCCTTTCGGCATCTCCTGATGCAGGATACCCCGTCCTGCGGTCATCAGTTGCAGCGACCCCGGTCCCAGAATCCCATGATTGCCAAGGGAATCCCCATGTTCCACGGTGCCCGCGAGGACATAGGTGATGGTCTCGATCCCGCGGTGCGGGTGCCAGGGGAAACCGGCCGAATAGTCGCGCGGGTGGTCGCCGCGAAAGTCGTCGAACAAGAGAAACGGGTCGGCCTCGGTCGGGTCCTGAAAGCCGAAGGCACGGTGCAGGTTGACGCCCGCCCCTTCGACATGCGGCATGGCGCGGCGGGTTTCGATCACGGGGCGGAACGACATGGGCAAGCCTCCTCAAGAGCTGATGTCCGCAATGTGGGGCCGCAGAAACGGCAGGCAAAGGCCCGGAAACCGCAAGCAATTGTGCGAAAATGCACGGATCACCCCGCCAGATGCCGCAAGCCTTGCGTCACGTCCGTCCGTACCGCCAACCGCAACCCCGGCTCATCCCCCGCTTTCAGCGCGGCCAGGATCATCCGGTGGTGCTGTGGCGGCTCTTTCCGTTTCAGCTTGGCGTAAAGCGCGCGCATGGTGGGCCCAAGTTGCAGCCAGACAGTTTCGCACATCGCCAGCATGGCGGGGGTCTGGGCGCGTAGGTACAGCGTGCGGTGAAATTCCAGATTGGTGCGGACATAGGCGACCGCATCCTGCTTCAGCACGGCTTCCGCGTTCAGCGCGTTGATCGCCGACAGCCGTTCGATCAGCGCGAAATGGGCGCGCGGCAGGGCGCGGGCGGCCATCTCCGGCTCCAGCATGGCGCGGATGGCGGCAAGTTCCTCGATCCGTTCCGGCGATAATTCAGGCGTGGTCACCCGCCCCGAAGAGGACAGCGTCAGCGCGCCTTCGGCCACCAGCCGCCGCACCGACTCTCGCGCGGGCGTCATCGAGACGCCGAATTGCCGGCCGATGCCGCGCAGGGTCAGCGCCTGGCCGGGGTCCATCTCGCCGTGCATCACCTGCAGGCGCAGGCTGCGGTAGACCCGTTCATGGGCCGAGGCGTTGGGGTCGGGTGCGCGGGGGGCAATGGGCATGGCAAAAGGAAGCACCGGCCACCGCCGCGGTCAATCCGCAAAGCGCCAGCGGTGCAGATGCTGGCCCTGATCATGCAGCCAGCCGCGCTGGCGTTTCCAGCCAGGGCAGATGCGCGTCACCACCGCCCAATAGGCATCGGAATGATTCATCTCGACCAGATGCGCCACCTCGTGCGCGGCGACATAATCCAGCACCGAAGGTGGCGCCAGGATCAGCCGCCAGGAATACATCAAGGTGGCGTCGTGGCTGCACGATCCCCAGCGCGACCGGGTATCGCGCAGGGCCAGCTTGGCATAGGGCCGCCCGACCAGCCCGGCATAATG
>JBATAV010000424.1:0-5073 GCA_049662025.1 Paracoccaceae bacterium
TCGAGGAAATATTCATGAGTCTGACGCCATTCGACGCGCTGCTGACCCGGATCGAGGGCCAGTCTGCCCGCGTTGGCATCATCGGGCTGGGCTATGTCGGGCTTCCCCTTGCGGTCACCATTGCCCGTCACGGCTATCCGGTGACCGGTTTCGACATCGACCCCGCCAAGATGGTCCGGCTTGAGGCCGGGCGGAGCTATATCGAGGCGGTAGCCGACAGCGATCTGGCCGCATTGGCCGGGGCCATGCGCTGGACTGCGGATTTTGCGCTTCTGGCGGAGATGGATGTCATCATCATCTGCGTGCCGACCCCGCTGACCGCGCACCGTGACCCTGACCTGTCCTATGTGACGGCAACTGCCGAGGAAATTGCCCGCCACATCTCTCCGGCCACCCTGGTCGTGCTGGAATCGACGACCTATCCCGGCACGACGGTCGAAGTTGTGGCTCCGATCCTCAAAGGCTCTGGCCTGCGCCTTGGGGCCGATGTCTTCATCGGGTTTTCGCCCGAGCGCGAAGACCCGGGGAATGCCTCGTATCGGACCGCGACGATCCCGAAGGTCGTCGCGGGCGAGGGGCCGCAAGCTGGCCGTCTGGTCGAA
Source organism: Paracoccaceae bacterium (assembly GCA_049662025.1). Lineage (GTDB taxonomy): Bacteria > Pseudomonadota > Alphaproteobacteria > Rhodobacterales > Rhodobacteraceae > Pseudogemmobacter. Next base: position 603 of record JBATAV010000424.1, read on the forward strand.
GCCTTCTATGGCCGGGTGGTGGAGCGGATCGTCCCCGTTTCCTCACCCGCAACGGCCGAGGCGGTGAAGATCACCGAGAACATCTTCCGGTCTGTCAATATCGCGCTGGTGAATGAGCTGAAGATCATCTTCGATGCCATGGGCATCGATGTCTGGGAGGTGATCGATGCGGCCGCAACCAAGCCCTTTGGCTTCATGCCCTTCTACCCCGGCCCAGGGCTGGGCGGGCATTGTATTCCAATCGACCCGTTCTACCTGACCTGGAAGGCGCGCGAGTTCGAATTGCCGACACGGTTCATCGAACTGGCTGGCGAGATCAACCAGAACATGCCGAATTACGTGGTTTCCCGTTTGCGCGAGGTGCTGGACCGGCAGCTTGGCATCGGGCTCAGTCGGGCTCGTGTGCTGATCGTAGGTGTCGCCTACAAAAAGAATGTCAGCGACATGCGGGAAAGTCCGGCGATGCGCCTGATGGCGCTCTTGCGGGACGCCGGGGCGACCGTCGCCTTCCATGACCCGCATGTGCCCGAGATTCCAAGTATGCGGGAGTATCAGCAGTTCCTGGGCAAGCAATCGCTGCCGATGGCAGAAATCCGTACCGAAGATTTCGACGCCGTGCTGATCGCAACCGATCATGACGCCATGGATTACGCGGCTTTGTCCGGGCTGGGGCTGCCGATCATCGACACCCGCAATGCGATGGCCCGGCGCGGGCTCTCGATGACAAACGTCACGAAGGCCTGAGGGGGCCGAAACCGCCGCCAGGGGGCGGCTCTTTGTCGAGAGAACACACCTTTATTGAGCATGGTTTTTGGTGTAAAGTTGCCTGAATGAGATTCCCTCTTCAGGCTACGTAGGTGTACCTATCATGTTCAAGATCACCCTGACCGCTGCCGCCCTTTCGCTGGGCCTTGTTGGTGCCGCCTCTGCGGCCACCGTCTTCACCGAGGACTTCGAGGCCGATGTCGCGGGCGCGCCCTCTACCCTTCTGAACTGGACTGTTGTCAGCGGCACGATCGACGTGATCCCGGTGGGCAGTTCGTTCGATTGGTATTCCCCGAATGGCCAGTATGTCGATATGAACGGCTCGCCCGCCGGTCCGGGCAGAATAGAGACGAACTCCGGGCTTGGCTTGGTTTTGGGCCAGAGCTACACGCTGACCTTCGACTACGGGAACAACAAGAACTCGAACGCGGTCGAACAGCTGACCTTCGGCATCGACGGGAATACCTGGGTGATCGATATCGCCGGGGCGATCCCGTCCTTCCTGACGGCCAGCTTCAGCTTCGTGTTCTCCGGCGGCTCGGATACGCTGTTCTTTGCCGATACGGGGCCGACCCCGGGCGATGCTGGTGGCCCGATCATCGACAACATCTCGGTTGCGGCGGTTCCCGTGCCGGCGGCCGGCTTCCTGCTGCTGGGCGCCCTTGGTGGCCTGGCAGGGCTGCGCCGCCGTCGCAAGACCGCCTGACCGCTCAGATATCCTGATCTGACACGGGCGGCCCTTCATCGGGCCGCCCGTCTGCATTTTTACCCTTCCACAACGCCGCAAAGGTCAGCCCTGTCGCCAGCCCACCCAGATGGGTCTCCCAGGCCAGATGGCCGCCCTGCAGCGCCCAGGTGGCCGCGTTGAGGGCCAGCAGGGCGGCCAGCAGCCCACCCCCCCGCAGCACCTTGGTGCGCAGGCCGCGGCTGCGGCGGATTTCCCCTACCAGCCAGGCGCCTGCCAATCCGAACAGGGCCCCGGAGGCGCCAACCATCGGGGCAGGGCTTGAGGTGAGCAGGGCAAAGCCCGTCGCACCGCCCAGCAGGCAGGCCCCCCAAAGGGCGGAAAACCCCAGCGCGCCGAAGCGCGCCAGCATCGGGGGGCCAAGCCAGACCAGCGCCCCGAGATTGCCGATCAGGTGCCCCGGCCCAGCGTGCAGCCAGCCATAGCTGAAGAACATCACCACCGGCTGGGCCGCATAGTTGGGCCTCCAGCCATGCAGCAGCCCCGCCCAGAAGGCGCCGTACTGATAAGCAAGCTGGCGCCAACGGGTAGAGCCCCAGAGCCCGAAATCCGACCCCAGAAGCAGGATCTCGGGAAACAGGCAGAGGGCCAGCAGGACCCAGATCACCGGGTGCAGACGGGGCAGGGCAGGGGGGTGGGAGGCGCGCGCACTCATTGCGGCCAGACTGTCGCGCGGGCCCGGTTCTGGCAAGGGTTTGGCTGACGGCCGTGGCGTGATTCGGCCGGATAATTTCGGGGCTGGATTTCCATTGTTGCCCCTGTGGCAACGTCGCTCTCGCTCTGAGGGAATGGTGTTCGGGGTGACGCTGCGGCAATTCAATCAAGGGATGTATTATCGCGATTTGGGTCAATTTTCCTTTGAGACACGGCCAATTCGGGTAAATTCAAGGCGAATTGGTGTTTTTCAGGAGAATTGACATGGTGATCAAGGCAACTTTGGCCGCGTCCGTGATCGCGGCTGCTGCGATGGCTTCGTCGGCGTCTGCTGAAACGGTTTCGCTGCATTTTGACAGTGTGTCCGCCGGTTGGACGCAGGTCCATATCGACACCACACCCGTGGGCCCCACAGGCTCGGTGACTGCCACGGGTTTGAATATGACCAGCACCTCATCGCTGGGGAACTTCGTCGCATGGTGCCTTGACCTCGGGCATACCATCAGCGTCGGTAGCACGCATTCCTACGACACCACCACGACGCCGTTCTCGGAAACCACCGGGCTCCTCGGCGACGCATTGGCGCACGTACAGTCGGTGTTTGATGCGAATTTCGGATCGGTCGACTTTACCAATGCCGGCCAGGCCGCCGGCTTTCAGGTCGCGCTGTGGAACGTGCTTTATGACGGCGACTGGGATGCCGGAGCGGGCCTCTTCGCTGTAGGTGACGGTAGCGTTCGGACTCAAGCAAATGACTATCTGCTCGCAGCTTACAACTTCACAGGCGACAGCAACTGGAACCTGACCTTCCTTGAAAGCAACGACGGATCGCAGAACCTCGTCACCGCCTCTGCGGTGCCGCTGCCGGCAGCGGGTCTGCTGCTGCTCGCCGCCCTCGGCGGGCTGGGTCTGGCACGCCGTCGCAAGACTGTCTGAAGCTGGAAAATCAGGCGGGACAGGGGGCCTTCGGGCCCCTTTTTCGTTTCGGCAATCCACAGGCCCCCGCCAGAAACGTTTTTGGCAACCTGGGCGATCAGGGGTGGCGATTCGATGCTGCGCCCGCGGGGGCGGGAATGGTTTTGTTAACCATCTGCAATTAAAGATAAAACAGGGAACATGATCTACCTTTAGATGTATCTATAACATAAATGCATCTATAGATGGTGTAACGCTGCGTAATCTGTGGCTTCCTTTGTGTAGCGCGCCAAAATGCGGCAGAATTACACTGGGGACGTAACGGTATCTGGTCGAAAGCCCAGACACGGAGGCAAGAAGATGTATGACCAGTGCAATGTTGGTTTCTGTAACCTCGCGACGATGTGCCCGCATCGCCGCGCGGCTGTCTGCGTATAAGGATCGGGCCTCTGGGCTGATCTTGACCATGCAACCCCGCACCCTTCTCCTGCGCCTTGGCGTTCTTGCCCTGGCAGGCTTTCTGGCCCTGCCTCTGGCGGCGGCCACTGTTGACCTGCCCGTCGCCGACCAGGCTCCGGCAGGACGGGGCGCGCCGCTGCTGCAGCGGTTCCTTGATAATGGCGCCTCGATCATCACCACCACAGAGCGGCGCTATTGCATTGTCAGCCGGCGCATCGACATTGCCGCCTCGGATTATCGCAGTTCGGATGGGAGCATCGTCCCTTTTGACCAGGTGATCCGCAGCCCCGCCGCATCAACGCAAGGCATGGCCGGGCCCGAGGGGCTTATGGGCTTTCGGGTCCAGCTGAAATATTCGCCCGTTCCGGGGGCCGGGATCATCCTGACGATCGGCGATCTGTCCGAAGATGTGGCAGGCTTGCTGGAGCCGTCGACTGACAGTCTGCGGATCGGGGGCGATCTGGCGGCCCGTCTGGCCGCCGCCTTCCGCGACGACACGCCGGTGCGGCTGGTGGCCACCTCGCGCGCCACGGGGCGGCAGGTCAGCGACGCTCTGGCGGCCCCTGACATGGCGGCGCTGACGGCCTGCCAGACCGAGCTTGCGGCCTTGCCCGAGGCGCCATTGCCACCGTTGGCCAATCAGGTCAGCCTCGACTTCGATGCCTCTCCGACGGTGGAAAGCCGCGCCACGCCCGAGGATTACCGCGCCTGCGGCATGAAGCCGTCCGACGCGCCGATGTATCTGGGGCGGATCCGCGCGACCACCGGCTTCTTCACCCATACCGACAAGGTCTTTGTCAGCTTCGACAGCAAGGGTCGGCTGGACCGGGTCTATGTGCCCGGGCTGTTCGACGGCAGCTTTGCAGGTGGCTCCTCGGGCGAGGTGCAGGTCAGCCAGGCCGCGGATGGCAATTTGCCCGATGCCGAGAACGC
>JBATAV010000425.1:0-1981 GCA_049662025.1 Paracoccaceae bacterium
GCAGTGGATCAAGGCCTTCGCGCTTTCTCGTGGCACGCGGGCGAAGACCGACCGGATCGATGCGGAACTCATCGCCCGGTTCATGGCATGCCGACCGCGAGCCGGGCGAGAACGGCCAGATGAAAACCTGCGCATTCTCAGAACCTTGGTGGCCCGGAGCGGTCAACTCGTCGATATGCGAATGCGGCTCAAGCCCAGATCGGGGCTCGAAAGAAGCAGGGCATTCCTGCCGGTGTCGAGAGCATGAACGATGATCTGAAAGACCTGCTCGATACCCGGATCGTTGGTATCGAACGGCGGATCGAAAGCGTTATCGGGCGCGTGGAACCTCTTGCCGCAAAGGCGAACCTTCCATGATCAATCCCGGGTGCGATCAATCCCGGGGACCGGTCCTGTCTCGGCGGCAATGTCGTTCGCCGAATTGCCAGAACTCGGCCGGATGACATCCGGCGAAGCCGCCGCCATGACCGGCCTGGCGCCGGTGCCACATGACAGCGGGGCGATGCGAGCCAGGCGCGCGATCGCGGGCGGACGGCGGTCTCTACGACATGTGCCGTTTCAGGCCGAACTCGCCGCAGCCTGTCACAATCCAGTCCTGAAACCAGGCGCAAAACGGCTCAAAGAGCGTGGAAAGCCACACAAACTGGTGATCATTGCAATCGCACGCAGACTGGTCACAGCCGCAAATGCGATCATCAAAACCGGCGTCCCCTGGCAGCCTCAGCGCAGCGAATAGACACAGTCGCTAGGTTGGTGCGTCCCGCATCGGTGCTGCGCTGCGTTGTGTCTCGCCGGTAGAGGGGGCATAGCCAACTTCGGCATTGGACGCAGGCAGCAATGGCCGCTCACGCAGCATGTCGCTGGCCCGTTCGGCCAGCATGATCGTCGGCGCGTTCAGGTTGGCGTTGGGTTCGGTCGGAAAGACCGAGCTGTCAACGACCCGCAGACCGTCGATCCCGCGCACCCGCAGTTCGCTGTCAACAACCGCCAGCGCGTCCTCGCCCATACGGCAAGTGCCACAAGGGTGATATGTGCTTTCAAGCGTCTCGCGGACAAAGGCGTCGATTTCATCGTCGCTCTGCACATCCTTGCCCGGCGCGATTTCTTCGGCGCGGTAGCGGTCCATTGCCGGTTGAGCGATGATTTCGCGGGTGAGGCGCAGACAGCGGCGGAACCCTTCGCGGTCTTCCGTGCGGTCAAGATAGTTGAAGAGGATATCGGGATGTTCTGCCGGGTCGACCGACCGCAGGCGAACATATCCACGGCTCTTGGGCTTGTTCGGCCCGGTCAGGACCATGAAGCCATGCCCTTTCAACGGTTTTTTGCCATCATAGCGCATGGCAGCGGGCAGAAAATGGAACTGGATGTCGGGCCAGGCCAGCGACGCATCCGAGCGGATGAAGCCACCGGATTCGAAATGGTTGCTGACACCCAGACCGCGCTTGAAGAAGAACCACTCGGCGCCGATCAGGAACTTGCTGAAAAGCCCCATCTTGCCGTTCAGGGTGATCGGCTCCTTGCAGGCATATTGGATATAGACCTCGGCATGATCCTGAAGGTTCTCGCCGACACCGGGCAGGTCGTGCAGTACCTCGACTCCGGCCTTGGCCAGCACCGCGCCCGGACCGATGCCAGAGCGTTGCAGAAGATGCGGCGATCCGATCGGGCCGGCGGAAACGACGATCTCGCGCCGACAGTTGACCGTATGGCGCGCACCATTCCAGTCGTATTCGACGCCGACGGCACGCTTGTTCTTGAGGATGATGCGCCGGGTCATGGCGTGGGTAATGACCTTCAGATTTGGCCGGCTCAATGCCGGGCGCAAATAGGCGTTGGCGGTGGACCAGCGTACCCCGTTCTTGACCGTCATATGCATCGCGCCGAAACCCTCTTGCATATAGCCGTTCGGGTCTTCGGTCTTGATGTATCCGGCCTGATGACCGGCCTCGACAAAGGCCCCATAGAGCGGGTTCTTCATCCG
>JBATAV010000426.1:0-1775 GCA_049662025.1 Paracoccaceae bacterium
GCCTCGGCCAGCCGGGTGACGGTGGCCGCCTGCACTCCGGCACGGCGCCAGACATCCTCGACCGCATGGTAGCCGTTGCCGCGTGCCGCGGTGATCCAGTCTGCCTCTTCTTCCGCGATGCCGCGGATCTGGCGAAAGCCCAAGCGCAGGGCGAGACCCTCGTCGCGTTCCTCCATCGCATTGTCCCACTGGCTTGCGTTGATCGAAGGCGGCAGCACCAGCACCCCATGTTCGCGCGCATCGCGCACGATCTGCGCCGGCGCATAGAACCCCATCGGCTGGGCGTTCAGCAGCGCGCAGGCGAAGATGGCGGGGTGGTGGCGTTTCAGCCAGGCCGATGCATAGACCAGAAGCGCGAAGGACGCCGCGTGGCTTTCGGGAAAGCCATAGCTGCCGAACCCCTCGATCTGGGCAAAGCAGCGGGTGGCGAAATCGGTGTCATAGCCATTGGCCTGCATGCCGGTGATGAAGCGGTCGTGGAATTCGCTGACATTGCCATGCTTCTTGAACGTCGCCAGCGACCGCCGCAGCCGGTCGGATTCCTCAGGTGAGAACCCTGCGCCGACAATGGCGATCTGCATCGCCTGTTCCTGAAACAAGGGGACCCCCAGCGTTTTGCCGAGGACCGCGCCCAAGGCATCGGACGGGAAAGTGACCACCTCCTGCCCGTTTCGCCGCCGCAGAAAGGGATGCACCATGTCGCCCTGAATGGGGCCGGGGCGGATGATCGCCACCTGGATCACCAGATCGTAGAATGACCGCGGCCGCATCCGGGGCAGAAAGTTCATCTGCGCCCGGCTTTCGACCTGAAAGACGCCCAGGGAATCGGCCTGACAGAGCATGTCATAGGTCGCCGGGTCTTCGGGCGGCAGGGTGGCCAGCGTCAGCCGCTGCTGCTGGTGTTTTTCCACCAGTGCGAATGCCTTGCGGATGCAAGACAGCATCCCCAGCGCCAGAATATCAACCTTGAGGATCTTCAGGCTGTCGATGTCGTCCTTGTCCCAGGGGATGATGGTGCGATCCTCCATCCTGGCGTTTTCCACCGGAACCAGCTCATCCAGCCGGCCTTCGGTGATGATGAAGCCGCCGACATGCTGCGACATGTGGCGGGGGAAGCCCTGAATTTCCTCGATCAGCGCCAGGGTCTGGCGCAACCGGCGGTCGGTCGGGTCCAGCCCGATCTCGCGCAACCGGGTTTCGGCCATGCCCTTGGCGCCGCCAAAGCCCCAGATCTGGCTGGACATGGCCGACAGCGTGTCATCGGTCAGCCCCATGGCGCGGCCCACCTCGCGCACCGCGCGCTTGCCGCGATAGTGGATGACGGTGGCGCAGAGCCCGGCGCGGTGGCGACCATATCTGGCATAGATGTGCTGGATCACCTCTTCGCGGCGTTCGTGTTCGAAATCGACGTCGATGTCGGGCGGCTCGTTGCGGGCCTCGCTGACGAAACGCTCGAACACCATGGTGCCGATTTCGGGGGAGACCGAGGTGACGCCGAGGGCATAGCAGACCACCGAATTGGCAGCGGAACCGCGGCCCTGGCACAGGATGCCCTTGGCCCGCGCGAAAGAGACGATGTCATGGACGGTCAGGAAATAGGGCTCATACCCCAGCTTGCCGATCAGCGTCAGCTCATGCGCCATCTGCACCTGCACCTTCTCGGGTGCACCCTTGGGGTAGCGCCAGTGCAGCCCGGCCTGCGCCAGCCGGGCCAGGCGGCCGACGGCGGTTTCCTCGCCGGTGATCTCGGAAGGGTATTCGTAGCGCAGCTCGTC
>JBATAV010000427.1:0-2043 GCA_049662025.1 Paracoccaceae bacterium
GCCTGTCGATTGCCGCGATGAAACGCGCCAACGAGTTGAAATACCGCAGCCCCGCCGACCTCGACCGCGGCCTTGCCCGGATATGGGAGGTGATGAATGCCTGCATTTCGCGCGGCATGGAAGGCACTGGCATCCTGCCCGGCGGGCTGAAGGTGCGCAGGCGGGCCAAGGGCATCCATGACGCGCTCATGTCCGAACGCGGGCTGAACCTTGTCCCTCCGCACACGATCAACGACTGGATGATCCTCTATGCCATGGCGGTGAACGAGGAAAACGCCGCCGGCGGCCAGGTCGTCACCGCGCCCACCAATGGCGCTGCGGGCGTGGTGCCGGCCGTGATCCGCTACTGGCTGGACCATGTGCCGGGCGCCGCCCCGTCACGGGTGGGCGAGTTTCTTCTGACCTCCGCCGCGATTGGCGGGCTGTGCAAGCATAACGCCAGCATTTCGGGCGCCGAAAGCGGCTGTCAGGCCGAAGTGGGCAGCGCCGCCGCCATGGCCGCGGCAGGCCTTGCCACCGTGCTGGGCGGCACGCCGGAACAGGTGGAAAACGCTGCCGAAATCGCACTGGAACATCACCTCGGCATGACCTGCGACCCGGTCAAGGGGCTGGTGCAGGTGCCTTGTATCGAACGAAACGGACTGGGGGCGATCAAGGCGGTGTCGGCGGCGTCACTTTCGCTGCGCGGCGACGGCCAGCATCTGGTCAGCCTGGACGCCTGTATCGAGACGATGCGGCAGACCGGCCAGGACATGCACGAGAAATACAAGGAAACCAGTCTGGGCGGCCTTGCGGTGAATGTGCCGAACTGCTGAACGCCGCCGCGGGGGGCCAGGCGTTTCAAGCAATGTTTCAGACCGTCAATCGCGGGATCCGATGGCCTTATACGCAACAAGAGGAACGGCTTGTCGCGCTGCCGCCTTGGCCGCATCTGCGGATCGGGAAATACCGCAAGACGGGCCGCCGGGCGGGCGACAAAGGGAAAGACTGTTGCGGCAATTGCCTCTCGCCCCGGCCCCGGCTTTGCGGTAACCCCGAGGGGTATGCCTGAGGAGACCGCCATGCCCGCCGATCTGAACCCCATCGACAAGGCCAAGTTCATTGCCGCCAAGCGCGCGGTGGAATTCGTGGAAGACGGGATGAAGCTGGGGCTTGGCACCGGGTCGACTGCGGCCTGGATGGTGCGCTGTCTGGCCGAACGCATCCGCGAAGAGGGGCTGCGGGTGGTGGGGGTGCCGACCTCGGCCCGCACGGCGGAACTGGCGGCCAGCCTGGGGATCCGGGTCTCCAGCCTGGACGAGGTGAAGTGGCTGGACATGACCATTGATGGCGCCGATGAATTCGATGCCAACCTCAACCTGATCAAGGGCGGCGGCGCGGCGCTGTTGCAGGAAAAGATCGTGGCGACGGCATCCGACCAGATGATCGTCATTGCTGATGCCGCCAAGGAAGTGACGCAGCTGGGCGGTTTCCCGCTGCCGATCGAGGTCATTCCTTTCGGCTGGCAGACCACCAAGGCGCTGGTCGAGGAAACGCTGGTCTCGATGGATGTGCTGGGCCGCGACGTGACCTTGCGGATGAACGGCGACAAGCCTTTGGTGACGGACGAATCGAACTTCATCCTCGACCTGCATCTGAACCGGATCGGCAATGCCCGCCAGCTGGCGCTGGTGTTGAACCAGATCCCCGGCGTGGTCGAGAATGGGCTTTTCATCGACATCTGTGACATCGTGGTGATCGGCCATGCCGATGGCCGCGTCACGGTGCGCGACATCAACACCGGCCGGGTCGAGGATGACCGGGTGGAGTTCGCGGCCACCGACAACATATTTGCCGATCTGGATTAGCGCGCCGACCTGTCCCTTGCGATGAATGCCCGTCCGGCGGCGGCTCTGGCCTTGGGCGGGCGCATGTGAAACAACGGGTCGGGTCTTGACCGGGAGAGCGGGTGATGGCTTTCGACGTGGATCTTTTCGTCATCGGTGGCGGCTCGGGCGGGGTGCGGGAGGCGCGCATTGCGGCGGCCGAGGGCGGCGCCAGGGT
>JBATAV010000428.1:0-3930 GCA_049662025.1 Paracoccaceae bacterium
CGGCCTGACCACCGCGGTCGCGCTTGACCGGGCCCGCCAGCAGGCCCGTGTCGCCCAGGCCGATGTCGACACCGCCGAAGCCGCAATCTCGATGCGCGAGGCCGAGGTCGCCAGTGCACAGGCGCAACTGATCGGCTTTGACGACCATGGGCTTTCCGCAGCCATCGGCGCAGGCGCTGACGACATTCCCGTTCGCGCGCCGGCGACCGGGCGTGTCCTGCGGGTGATGCAGCAAAGCGAAACCACCCTGCCGGTCGGAGCGCCGATCATGGAGATCGGCAACATCGAAAGCGATCTCGAGGTCGTTGTCGAACTCTTGTCTTCGGATGCGGTTCAGGTTGCGCCGGGCAACCGCGTCATCATCGACGACTGGGGCGGGCCCGCGATTCTGGCGGGCGTGGTCGAGAGGGTCGATCCGTTCGGCGTCGCCAAATTCTCGGCCCTTGGGGTCGAGGAACAGCGTGTCACCGCTGTGATCCGCTTTGCCGGACCTCCGGCAGCCCATGCCGGCCTTGGCCACGGTTTCCGTGTCGAGACCCGCATCGTGGTCTGGGAAGCGGCGAATGCCGTGATCGTCCCGGCCAGCGCACTGTTTCGCAGCAGGGGCGAATGGGCCGTCTTCCTGGTCGAGGGCGGCGTGGCGCGGTTGGTGCAGATCAGCCTTGGCCGCAACAACGGCACCGATGCGCAGGTGCTGGATGGCCTGTCGCCCGGCGTTGCCGTCGTGCTTTACCCGTCTTCGGGCCTGGTCGACGGAGTCAGCGTGGCGCGTCGGCGGGTCCAATAGAAACTTGTGCAGCGGACATCGAAGAAAGCAGGACCGAACGAGACATCCGGGTCGACCATGCGACCCTGAACCGCCGGGCGGCCAACCAGACAAAAGCGTGGATGGACCTAGGCTCGGGAACGCCCGAAACTGTCTTCATGCCGTCGTATTGGGATCTGTCGGGCCACAGGTTGTCACTCGGCGTTGCGGCTGCGTCGCTGTCCTTTCAAGATCAACCTGCCTTGGCACCAAACAGCTTCAGCAGGTCCACGCTTGGGTCTACCTTCCTGTCGAGATGCAGATGCGCCTCGATATGTCTCAGATGCGCGCCCATCAGGCTGGCGGCCACATCGGTTTCCCGGCCGCGGAAGGCAGCGACGATCTGTTCGTGTTCATCGTCGCGGCAATTGCTGATGCCGGGGGCGCCGAAGATGCCGATGATCAGCGAGGTGCGGGTCACAAGTTCCTTCATCATCCGCAGCATGACCGAGTTGGAGGCGATCTGGGCCAGCATGATGTGGAATTGCCCGGACAAGCGGATCGCCTCGTGGCGACGCTCGACGGTATGGGCGGCGTGTTCGGCCTGGAGGTGGGCTTCCAGTGCGATGATGTCGGCGTCGGTTGCGCGTTGTACGGCCAGGCGGGCGATCGTCGGTTCCAGCGCCAGGCGGGCTTCGAAGACCTCGCGGGCCTGGGCGGCGGTGGGCGAGGCGACAAAGGCGCCGCGATTGGCTTGCAGGTCGACGATCTGACGGCTGGCAAGCAGCAGCAGGCTGCGGCGAATCCGCATGCGTCCGACACCGAAAGCATCGCAAAGGGCGGATTCGGACAGTTTGGTGCCGGGTGGCAGGCGCTGTTCGACCACGGCATGAAAGATGCGTTCGACGATCTCGTCTTCGTCGATCTCGTCGGCGTCGGTCGAGTCTGCGAGTTTCTGCTTCAGCACCATGGATGCCCGGACCGCCCACTATTGCCTGTTGACCAAAGACATAGGGCGCAGGATTGCTGGCAGCAAGCAAGGTTATCGTTAACAATCCATGTTTTTTTGTTGACAAATGGTTTCACAATTCGTCCAATCGAGGTGTCGGGCGCCACAGACGGCAAGAATCGCAGGGTTCCGGCACAGAGCGATTTTCACGCCATTCAGGGAGTTCCCCCATGCACAGACGCTTTTTCCTCAAGACCACCGCGATGGCGACGGTTGCCAGCCTTGCGCTGCTGTCGGCCGCGCATGCCGAAAACGCCAAGCTTAAGATCGGCTTTGTCGGCGTTACCTCTGGCCCCGCCGCCGCCTGGGGCACTTCCAACCAGCGGTCGATGGAGGTCCGGGCGGCCTGGCTGAACGAGCTGGGCGGGGTTGATATCGGCGGCACGATCTATGACATCGAGATCGTGCCCTTCGACGACCAGAAAGACCCCAAGCGCGCGATTGCGGGCATGGAGAAGATGGCGCAAGAGGGCATCCACTATGTTGTCGGCCCGAACGTCGATGACGGCGCGGCGGCGGTGCGGCCGGTGGCCGAGCAGCAGGGGATCATGTATTTCCCCTATGCCTTCCCGAAATCGCTGTATGTTGCGCCGGCGTCGAACGCCATTCTGGGGATGGTGGCGAACTATCAGTCCGGCCCGGCGATCTACAAATACCTGATGGACGAAAGGGGCGTGAAGAAGGTGGCTTTTGTGGCTGCCAACGAATCCGACCCGCTCAGCCAGCGCGATTCGGGCGTCGAGGCGGCCAAGGCGCTGGGGCTGGAGGTGGTGTCCGACAGCGTGACCTATCAGGTCGATACCACCGATTTCACCCCGGTGTTGCTGCCGGTGATCCAGACTGCGCCGGACCTGCTGGTGCTGTCGGGCGTGTCGCCGGCCAATGCGCCGCAGCTGATCCGTTCGGCGCGCGAGCTGGGCTATACCGGGCTGATCTCGGCCGAAACGGCGCAGGATGCGAACGTCCTGCAGGAAGGTGCCGGAGAGCTGGCGAACGGCTTCATCTCGGTCGGGGGGGCGTCGACGCCGGAACTGGCCTCGGACACGATGCGCGAATTCGTCGACCGCTACACCAAGATGTTCGGCGAATATAACGACGAGTCGAATACCAAGGTCTATGCGCTGGAGTACATCATCGAGACGCTGAAGGCGAACCCGGCGGCGATCGACAATGTGGAAGAGTTCAAGAAGACGATGGACACCTTCTCGGCCCCGAACCCCTTCATGGTGGGCGATGCCAAGCTGACCTACGTTGGTACCACCTCGTTCGGGCAAAAGCGCCAGGTTTCTGTGCCGCTGGTGGTGAACGAGTTCAAGGACGGCAAGTTCGAGACGCTGTTCGTCGCGACGGTCGACTGACGCGGCAAGCGATCTAGACGCGGGGCCCGGGTTTTCCTTCTCCCCAGGTCGGAGCCCCGCATTTTCCAGGAAGGGTTGAGCATGGAACAGATCGTTGCCAATGGGCTTTACCTTGGCGCGCAATATGCGCTGATAGCACTTGGCCTGACGCTGATCTTCTCGCTGATGAACGTGCTGAATTTTGCCCACGGGCAGATGTATGTGTTCGGCGGTTTCATCACCTATACGATCGTGGCACAGTTCAAATTGCCGTTCATCGTCGGGCTGATCGCCTCGGCGCTGGTGCTGGCGGTGATGGGAGCGCTGATCGAGCGGTTCCTGTTCCGGCCGGTGATCCGCAGATCGAAGCGCGAGGAATCGACGATGCTGCTGGCGGCAGGGATCGCGTTCTTTCTGGATGCGGTGATCCTGCTGGTGTTCGGCGAAAAGCAGCGTGGCGTGCCAAAGATCATCAACGGCGTGTTCAACTGGGACATGCGGCTGATCATGCCCTATGACCGCATCCTGATCGGGGTGCTGGCGATTGCGATCATCGTCGGCTTCATCGCTTTCATGCAATATTCCAGGACCGGCCGCGCGATGCGCGCGCTGGCGCAAGACCGCGTTGCCGCGCAGCTGATGGGCGTCGATGTCGACCGCTATTCGATGATCGGTTTTGCCATGGGGGCGATGCTGGCCGGGCTGGTCGGCGCGCTTCTGGTCACCATTACCGGAATCAATCTGGGGATGGGGGGGCCGACCTCGGTCAAGGCCTTCCTGATGATCATGATCGGCGGCGCAGGGGTGATTTCCGGCGCCATCGCCGGCGGGTTCATCCT
>JBATAV010000429.1:0-3791 GCA_049662025.1 Paracoccaceae bacterium
GATGTGGCGGGCATAGCGGCTCAACTCCGCCTCGGCAAAGGTGCCGGGCGTGGGCGCAGGGGCCGCAGCGGCGGCAGGCACGGCGGCCCGCGCTTTGACCGCCGAAAAGACAAGCGAATACAGCATGATCATCGCCGCCAGCAGGCCAACCACCAGCCAGGCCTCGAACGTGCCGCCCACCAGCGCGGCCAGCCGCGGCTGCCCGAACCAGGGCAGATGCGCGCCGATCACCGCCAGCCACCACAAGGCCGCCAAGCCCCAGATCAGCGCCCGCCGCCAGCCGCGCCAAAGGCCAAGCCCCCAGATCGCCAGAAATCCCAGAAGTCCGATCATGTCCCGCCGCTTACCTTTTCCCGGTCGAGCCGAAACCGCCCTTGCCCCGCGCGGTGTCATCCAGCGCCTCGACCACGGCAAACCCCGCCTGCACCACCGGCGCGACCACGGCCTGCGCCACCCGGTCGCCATGGCGAATGGTATAGGGCTCTGACCCCAGATTGATCAGCGCCACGCCCAAAGGCCCGCGATAATCGCTGTCGATGGTGCCCGGCGTGTTCGGCAAGGAAATGCCGTGCTTCAAGGCCAGGCCCGAGCGCGGCCGGATCTGCATCTCATACCCCGGCGGAATGGCCACCCGCAGGCCGGTCGGGCAGATCGCCCGGCCCATCGGCAGAAGGGTCAGGCCCGACTCGCGACTTTCCGGCGGGAAATTGGCGCAAAGGTCCGCCCCCGCCGCCCCGGCGCTCTGATATGCGGGCAAGGGCAGGGAACGGTCGGCCCAAGGCTCCCACAAGATCTGAACCACCAGCGTCACGCCAACCGCTCCGCGCACCAATCGCCACCCGCGCGACCTGCAGAATTCTTGCGCAAGAGCTTTGGGGCCTTCATGCCAGGGCCTCCGCTATCTTCAATGCCAGCCTGCGCGCCACCGCGTCCTTGGCCATCCGCGGCCAGACCTCGGCGCCCGCCTCCGAAATCACCGTCACCGCATTTTCGGACCCACCCATGATGCCGGTGCCAGCCGAGACATCATTCGCCACGATCCAGTCACAGCCCTTGCGCGCCCGCTTGGCCGTCGCATGCTCGACCACACTCTCGGTCTCGGCAGCAAAGCCCACCACCAGCTTCGGGCGTTTCGGCCCCTTCGACACCACCGCCAGAATGTCCGCATTCTCGGCAAATTCCAGCGCGGGCGCACGCCCCGAGCCGTCCTTCTTCAACTTCTGCGCCCCCGCATTGGTCACCCGCCAATCGGCCACCGCCGCCGCCATCACCGCCGCGTCCGCGGGCAGGCCCGCCTGCACTGCCGCCAGCATCTCCGCCGCCGTTTCCACCCGCACCACCTCGACCCCCGAAGGGGCAGGCACCACCGCCGGGCCGGTCACAAAGGTCACCCTAGCCCCCAGATCGCGCAACGCCGCTGCCAGCGCCGACCCTTGGGCGCCCGAGGATCGGTTGGCGATATAGCGCACCGGATCAATCGGCTCGTGGGTGGGGCCCGAGGTCACCAGCACATGCTTGCCCGCCAAAGGCCCGGCCCCCAAGGCCGCCGCAATTGCCTGCTGAAGGGCGACAGGCTCCGCCATCCGCCCCGGCCCGAACTCGCCACAGGCCATCTCGCCGTCATCGGGGCCAACCACCAGCACCCCATCCCCGTGCAGAACCGCCATGTTCCGCCGCGTCGCCGGATGCTCCCACATCCGCAGATTCATCGCCGGCGCCACCAGCACCCGCTTGTCGGTGGCCAAAAGCAACGTGGACGCCAGATCATCCGCCCGCCCGCCCGCCATCTTTGCCATCAGATCCGCCGTCGCCGGCGCCACCACCAGCAAATCCGCCGCGCGCGACAGCTGGATATGGCCCATCTCGGCCTCATCGGTCAGATCGAACAAATCGGTGTAGACCTTCGCCCCCGCCAAAGCCGACACACTCAAGGGCGTCACGAACTCCGCCCCCGCCCGCGTCAGCACCGGCACCACCTGCGCCCCCGCCTTCTTCAGCCCGCGGATCAGCTCCAGCGCCTTGTAGGCGGCAATCCCGCCGCCGATGATCAGAAGAATTCGCTTTCCGGCCAGCATGTCGCCCCCATGGATCGCGCCAAGCCTAATCGGCGCGGGGGGCAAACTCAATTGCCGTCGGCGGGCGCGGAAAAGGCGGCGCAGGGGTCATCGCGCGGGGCGGCCGTGGTGATGTTCACCGCGTCGTATGGCGCATCCGGCCCCGGATCCTCTTCAGCCTGCCCCAGCGACCAGACCTTCAGTCCCGGCCGCGCCACCGCAATCAGCGCGGCGATGCCCTGATCCTTCCGGGCATGGCCACTGCCGGTAATGATCACGACCGGCCCGCCGCTTGTCTCAACCGCCGACACCGCCACACTGGCCAAAAGCCAGTCGCGGTAGCGCTGCGCCGCGACCATGCCGGGCAGCATATCCTCGGGAAGGGCGTTGCAATGGGCCGCTTTCTGCTCGGCTTCGCGCGCGGCCTGATCATCGCGCGCAAGCGGGCCAAGGCCCCATTCGGCCACCGCCGCAGGCCCCAGCACCGCCGTCAGACCCTGCTCCATCACCTGCATCACCTGATTGCGCGGCGCGGCGCCGGCAAGCTGCGGCACATCTCCGGCCGCCACGAAAATCGGGTGATACATCGCGAAATCCGGCCAGCCCGCATTCTCCCAGTCCAGCGCGCGCGCCATCGCCGCGGCGTCCGACCGGTCCACCCCTACCATCGCGGCGATCTGTTCGGGCAACAGCATTTCCCAGACCACGGCGGCAGGCGCGATCAGCGCCACCAGCCGCGCCTGTTCGGCGTGATGGGCAGGGTTGTCGTGCACCTCGCCCAGAACATAGATGTCCATGCCGGGCGGCGGCACCACCTCGGCCATCAGGGGGGATGCAAAAAGCAGGGCAATCAGCGCGACGATCCTCATGGAAGCGAGTGTTGCACCTCGCGCGCGGCAACCTCAAGCCGTTTGCGCGGTTCGGCAAAGGCCGCCGCCGCAAGCTGGCGGATGCGCTCCTTCGACAGGCCCCCTCCGCGCCAAAGACCCGTTGCGCATGACGCCATGCCGCATAGGGGCCATCACCAGCCGGTGCAGTGCGGGCACGTCGCGCTCAGGCGCGGGCCAGGTCCTGTTCGGTCTCGGCAACCAGCATTTCGGGCCGCATCGCTTGGCGCGGCATCGTTTGACCGCTATATCCATCCAGCGCCATGCCCCCCATCGGCATCCATTTCCCTTTTCTACGGAGCAGGGCCTTGACCGGATCACCCAGCGCCCTGCCAAATCTCACCCTGGTCACCGGCGGCGCCCGGTCGGGCAAATCGACCTGGGCCGAAGGGCTGGCGGTGCAGTCCCATCGTCCCCGCCGCTACATCGCCACCGCGCAGGCTTTTGACACCGAAATGGCCGACCGCATCGCCCGTCACCGCGCCCAGCGCGGCGCCGATTGGCTGACCATCGAGGCGTCGCTGGACCTGTGCGGCGCGCTTGCCGCAGCGCAGCCGGAAGAGGTGGTGCTGGTCGATTGCCTGACGCTGTGGCTGACCAATCACCTGCTGGCCGGGCATGACCTTGCCGTCGAATCCGACGCTCTTCTGCATGCCTTGCCCCATTGTGCGGCACCGCTGATCCTGGTCACCAACGAAGTCGGCTGGGGCATCGTGCCCGACAATGCACTGGCCCGCGCTTTCCGCGATGAACAGGGGCGGCTGAACCAGCGGCTTGCGGCGGCCTCGGGGCTGGTGGTGGCGGTGCTTTGCGGCCTGCCGCTGGCGCTGAAGGGCCACTTGCCGTGACC
>JBATAV010000430.1:0-6736 GCA_049662025.1 Paracoccaceae bacterium
ACCGCGCACGGGGCCGGGTCGAGAATTCCCCCTCGGCCATCGCCGCCGCCATTGCGGCGGGCTATGGCATCGAGATCGACCTGCAACTTGGCTGCGACGGCGTGCCGATGGTGTTTCACGATGATGATCTGGACCGGCTGACCGCCGCCACCGGCCCGGTCAGCGCCCGCAGCGCCGCCGAGCTGACGCGCATCCGCCTGAAGGACAGCGCCGATACCATCCCGACGCTGGCCGAAGTGCTGGCCCAGGTTGCGGGGCGGGTGCCGCTGCTGATCGAACTGAAGGACCAGACCCGGACCATGGCGGCCACCGACGGCCGGCTTGAAGCCGCCACCGCAGAGGCGCTGCAAGGCTACCATGGCGACCTGGCGGTGATGTCGTTCAACCCGGCCTGCATCCACCACATGGCCCACCTGGCCCCCCAGATCCCGCGCGGGCTGACCACTGCCGCCTATGACGCGCCCGGCTGGCAGCCGATGCCCGAAACCCTCTGCGCCCATTTCCGCGCGATCCCCGATTATGCCCCCACCGGCGCCAGCTTCATCAGCCATGAGGCCGCCGACCTTGCCCGCCCCCGCGTGGCCGAACTGAAAGCCCAAGGTGCCGCCATCCTGTGCTGGACCATCCGCTCGCCCACCGAAGAGGCGCAGGCCCGCCGCATCGCTGACAATGTCACCTTCGAGGGCTACCTTCCGCCGCTTTCCGCTTGACCCTCGCCCGAACACCCTCACCTTCATCTTGGCACAAATATTCTGCGGGGGTCCGGGGGTGCAAAACCCCCGGCGGTCCGCCAATCCGGAACCCGCATGGCCGATATCACCCTGCACGAAGGCTTTGCCCAGATCGACGCCGCCGCCTGGGATGCGCTGGCAGCCCCCGAACAGGCAACCGGGCGGCCTGAAAACCCGTTCACCACGCACCGCTTTCTGACCGCGCTTGAATCCTCCGGCTCGACCGGCAAGGGCACCGGCTGGCAATCGGCGCCGATGGTCCTGCACGAAGGCGGCACCCCGCTGGCCGCGCTGCCGATGTATGTGAAATCCCACAGTCAGGGCGAGTACATCTTCGACCAGGGCTGGGCCGAGGCCTACCAGCGCGCCGGCGGCCGCTACTACCCGAAGCTGCAGGTGGCCGTGCCCTTCACCCCGGTCCCCGGCCGCCGCTTTCTTGGCCCGCCGGAACACCGCACCGCGCTGGCCGATGCCGCCATCGGGCTAGCGCAGGGCAATGACCTGTCGTCGCTGCACATCACCTTCTGCACCGCTGCCGAGGCCCGCGCTCTGGACGGCCACAACGGGCTGATGCACCGCGTCACCCAGCAATTTCACTGGCAAAATCAGGGCTATGCGTCCTATGACGACTTCCTTGCGCAACTCTCCAGCCGCAAGCGCAAGATGATCCGCAGGGAGCGCAGCCTTGCCCACAGCCACGGCCTGACCATCCGCGCCCTGACCGGCGACCAGATCGAGCCGCAGCACTGGAACGCCTTCTGGGCGTTCTATCAGGACACCGGCAGCCGCAAATGGGGCCGCCCCTACCTGACCCGCGCCGCCTTTGACGCGCTGCATGCCACCATGCGCGACGACATGCTGCTGGTGCTGGCCTTCAACGGACCCCGCCCCATCGCAGGGGCGCTGAACTTCATCGGCCGCACCGGCCTTTTCGGCCGCTACTGGGGCTGCACCGAAGACCACCCGTCGCTGCATTTCGAGATGTGCTACCATCAGGCCATCGACTGGGCCATTGCCCACGGGCTGAGCCGGGTCGAGGCCGGGGCCCAGGGCGAACACAAGCTGGCGCGCGGCTATCTGCCGGTGGAAACCCATTCGCTGCACTGGATCGCCGATGCGGGCTTTCGCAAGGCGGTCGCCAGCTACCTGGCCGAAGAGCGCGCCGCAGTGGGCGAAGAGATCGAGGTCCTGACGGCCTATGGGCCTTTCCGCCGATCCGCGGCGGAAGACTGAAGAAAGACGCGTATTTGTGCCAAGATGAAAATCGGGGAATCGGAGTGCTTCCAATGCTGACCTTCTACACCAACCCGATGTCACGCGGGCGCATTGCCCGGGTGATGCTGGAGGAAATCGGCGAACCCTATGACGCCAAGGTGCTGGATTACGGCACCACGATGAAGGCGCCCGGCTATCTGGCGATCAACCCGATGGGCAAGGTTCCAACCGTGGTCCATGACGGCAGGGTCATCACCGAAGCGGCGGCGATCTGCACCTATATGGCCGTGGCCTTCCCCGAAAAGGGCCTGATGGCCGATGATACCGCCGCTTTCTTCCGCTGGATGTTCTTTGCCGCCGGGCCGCTGGAGCAGGCCGTCGTCAACACCTCGTTCGGCTGGAAACCGGCCACGCCGCAGGACGCGGGCCGCACCGGATACGGCTGCCTGGAAGACGTCACCCGCACCCTGACCGGGCATCTGGAGACGCACGACTACATCGCCGATGGCCGTTTTACCGCCGCCGATGTCTATGTCGGCAGCCAGGTCGGCTGGGGGCTGGCGTTCAAGACCCTCCCGGCCAATGATACGCTGATCGCCTATTGGGATCGCATCAAGGACCGCCCGGCGCGACTGGCCGCAGATGCCAAGGACAACGCGCTGATGCCGGAGATGCCGAAATGACCACGCTGCTCTCGACCGAAGACCGCACCGCGCTTCTGCCACCCTTGGGCGAAACCGGCTGGGCCGCCGTGCCGGACCGCGATGCGATCCGCAAGATCTGGGCCTTTCGCAGCTTTTCCGAGGCCTGGGGCTTCATGTCTCGCGCCGCCCTGACGGCGGAAAAGCTGAACCATCACCCGGAATGGACCAACCGCTTCAACGTCGTCGATGTCACCCTGATCACCCATGATTGCGACGGCCTCAGCCGCCTCGACATCGATCTGGCCCGCGCGATGGACCGTTTCGCCGGGTCAGCCGAGGTGAGGCGCGAGCATGGCGAGCCGGTCAGTTGCCTGTGCGAGACGCGCGGCAGCCGCAAGGCCTGATCGCACCCTTTCCGCTAGATCTGCGCCAGCAGATGCTCTCCCGCCGAGATTTCGCAGCCGGTGCCGGGTTCTGGGTTGAACCGCGTCACCACGCCATCCTCGGCCAGCAGCGCATAGCGTTTCGAGCGGTTGAAGAACCCCAGCGGCGGCACGTCGAAAGCCATGCCGATGGCCTTGGTAAAGGTCGCGTCCGCGTCGGCCAGAAGGGTGATGCCCGCCGCCGCAGCGCCGGTCGCCTCACCCCAGGCCTGCATCACGAAGGGGTCGTTGACCGAGACACAGATGACCTCGTCCACCCCCTTGGCATCGAACCCGGCCTTGCTGCGGATGAAGCTGGGCACATGGGCATTGCTGCAGGTTCTGGTAAAGGCCCCCGGCAGACCGAAGATCACCACCTTGCGGCCCCTCAGCCGATCGCCCAGCGCCACCGGTTCCGGCCCGTTCGCGCCGATCTGCAAAAGCACCGCCTCGGGCAGTTTCGCCCCCACCGCAATCGTCATTTTCGTCATCCTTTTCCGCCAGTGCGTTGCGCCTGTCGCCTCCTCGGTTATAGGGTCGGGGCCGCAACATGCCAGAGGGGGCGTCCATGAAAGTGGTCATTGTCGGAGCAGGACAGGCAGGCGCCGCATTGGCGGCCAAGCTGCGGGCCTTGGGGCACGCTGGCCCGATCACCCTGATCGGCGAGGAACCCAGCCCCCCCTATCAGCGCCCCCCCCTGTCGAAGGCCTATCTGCTGGGCGAGATGGAAGAAGAGCGGCTTTTGCTGCGCACGGCCGAATTCTACCGGGAAAACGGCATGGACCTGCGATTGGGTCAGCCCGTCACCGCCATCGACCGCACCGCCAGGACCGTCACCGTCGGCGGCGAAGCCATTCCCTACGACCACCTCGCCCTGACCACCGGATCAAGCCCCCGCCGCCTGCCCGCGGCCATCGGCGGCGACCTGAAAGGCGTCTACACCGTCCGCACGCTGGCCGATGTTGACGCGATGCGCGCCGAATTCGTCGCTGGCCGCCGCGTCATCATCGTCGGTGGTGGCTATATCGGGCTGGAGGCCGCCGCCGTGGCCGCCAAGCTGGGTCTTGAGGTGACGGTGCTGGAAATGGCGCCGCGCATCCTGCAACGTGTCGCCTCACCCGAGACATCGGATTTCGTCCGCGCCCTGCACGCCGCCCATGGCGTCAAGATCATGGAAGACACCGGGCTTGACCGCCTTCTGGGCGATGGGCATGTCACCGCTGCGCGGCTGAAGGACGGCCGCGAATTGCCGGCCGATTTCGTCATCGTCGGCGTCGGCATCACCCCCGGCACCACCCTGGCCGAGGCGGCGGGCCTGACCATCGACAACGGCATCGCCACCGATGCGATGGGCCGCACTTCTGACCCCGCCATCTGGTCGGCGGGCGATTGCGCCTCCTTCCCCCACGCGGGCGGCCGCATCCGGCTGGAATCGGTCGGCAATGCCATCGACCAGGCGGAATGCGTGGCGGCCAACATGCTGGGCGCGGGTCAGCCCTATCAGGCGAAACCGTGGTTCTGGTCGGACCAGTTCGACCTGAAATTGCAGATCGCGGGCCTCAACACCGGCTACGACCACATCGTCACCCGGCAGGGCGAAGGCGCGGCGGTCAGCTTCTGGTATTACCGGGGCGACACCCTGCTGGCGGTGGACGCGATGAACGACCCGCGCGCCTATATGGTCGGCAAGCGGCTGATCGAATCCGGCAAGAGCCCGGCGCCAAGGGTCATCGCTGAAACGCCCGACCTGAAGGCGCTTCTGAAGGCATGAGGATCATCGGCGGCGCAAGACGCGGCCTTCTTCTGGCCGATGTGGGCGCGGGCGACCCCGCCGCCCACCTGCGCCCCACCTCTGACCGCGTCCGTGAGGCGATCTTCAACCTGTTGATCAACGGCAGCTATGATGATCCCGTAACCGGCGCCCGCGTGCTGGACCTTTTTTCCGGCACCGGTGCGCTGGGGCTGGAGGCCCTGAGCCGTGGCGCCGCCCGCGTGGCCTTTGTCGATGACGGCGTGAAGGCCCACGCCCTGCTGCGCACCAACATCGAAAAGATGAAAGGAATGGTCGCCACCGACGTCTGGCGCCGCGATGCCACAAGCCTTGGCCCGAACCGCGGCCCCGGCTACGACCTGATCTTCCTCGATCCGCCCTATGGCAAAGGAATGGGTGAAGCGGCGCTTGCCTCGGCCATCGCGGGCAACTGGCTGACCCCCGGCGCGCTGGTGGTGTGGGAGGAAAGCACCCCGCCGACCCCGCCCCCCGGCTTTGCCCAACTCGACCAACGCAAATACGGCGACACGCTTGTCACCATTCTCAGGGCCCCCGAATGACCGAAGCGCTGCATCTCTCACTGTCCGCCAATGCCGCACAGGTGCTGGCCGTCTCGACCCGGCTTGTCACTCAGGCCCGCGACACAGGCGGCCGCAAATGGCTGCGTCCCCTGGTCTTTGCCGTTGGCCTCATCTGCGCCCTTATGGTTGGCTCACTGCTGGACGTGCCGGCCAACAAGGCGTTCTTCATCGCTCTTACCACCTTTTATACCACCCTTCTGGCGCTCTGGCTGGGCAGCCGCGCCACGCAGCGACGCTATTTCAGGTTGCTTGAAGACTCTGCCTGCCGGATGCGGCCCACCCCGGTCAGCCTGTCAGCCGAAGGTCTGCGGATGGAGCCGCGCGCGTTCCCTTGGTCTGACATCATCGCCGTCACCCGCTGGAACGACATGACCTTGCTGCAATTTTCTCCGGTCGATGCCATCATCATCCCCGACGCCGATCTGCCCGCGGGAGAGACCCCCGAAACCCTCGCCACCCGTATCACCACCTGGAAAACGAAATGACCCCCGATGCCGTTCTTTTCGACTGCGACGGCGTCATCGTCGACAGCGAGATGCCAACCTTTCTCATGCTGATCGAAGACCTCGGCCAGCACGGCCTGCCGCTGACCCTGCACCAGCTGGAATCCGACTACATCGGCGGCACCATCGAAACCGTCGGCGAAAGGGCGCGGGCGGCGGGCGCCACCCTGCCGCCTGACTGGGTGGCCGATTTCTACGCCCGCATGTATGCCATGCTGGCCAAGGGCACCCCCCTGATCTCGGGCATCGAGCAGGTCTTCGACGCGCTGGATGCTGCCTTCATCCCCTATGCCGTCGGCTCCAACGGCACGCCGGAAAAGATGCAGATCACCCTTGGCCAGCATGGTCTGATCCCCCGCTTCCGCGCCGTGCTGTCCGGCCAGCAGATCGGCCGCCCCAAACCCGCACCCGACCTTTACCTGCTGGCGGCCCTGTCCTGCCACGCCAACCCGGCAGCTTGCGTTGTCATCGAAGACAGCCCGACCGGCGCCGAAGCCGCCATTGCCGCCCGAATCCCGGTCCTCGGCTTCGCCCCCCACGGCCCCGACACACCGACCGCCGCAAGAATGGCCGCAATGGGCATCCCGCTTTTCCATGCCATGTCGGACCTGCCTGCCCTTCTGAACCTTTAGCCCTTCATCCTGGCCCAAATACTTCCTGCGCCCCGGATGACGCCGCGTTGCGGATGACTTGGTGCGCGCCGCAAGGCATTCTCCCGTCAAACCGGAGATCATGATGAAAGCCTACCCGCACCTCCTTTCCCCCCTCGCCCTCGGCCCGATCACGCTGAGAAACCGCAGCCTGATGGGCTCAATGCATACGGGGCTGGAGGAAACCGGCGACTGGTCGCGCGTCGCCGCCTTCTACGC
>JBATAV010000431.1:0-2083 GCA_049662025.1 Paracoccaceae bacterium
GAGCAGCAGCGCGTCGCCTTCTGCCGGGCGCTGGCCAATGCGCCCCGGCTTCTCTTGGCCGACGAGCCGACAGGGAACCTTGACCCCGCGACCTCGGACCAGGTCTTTGGCGCGCTGATGGAACTGGTGCGGGGCACCGGCATGGCCGCTCTGATCGCTACCCACAACATGGAACTGGCCGCCCGGATGGACCGGATCGTGCGCTTGGATCAGGGCCGGGTGGTTTGATCCCTGTCATGGCGGGGCAAGCGAAACCAAAGTGAAATGGACAGACAGGAGGGCCCAACCATGCGCGTGAGATTTCTGCTGATCCTTCCCCTGCTCGGGGCCTGCGTTCCCGATGAGCCGCCGACAGGGGCCGAGGACTTTGCGGCCTTTTGTTCGTCCTGTCATGGGGCGGGGGGCAAAGGCGACGGGCCGATGGCGGGGACGCTGGAGCATCGACCCGCGAATCTGACACGACTGGCGCGGCGGAACGGTGGAGAGTTCCCGAAGCTGCGGGTGATGGCGAAAATCTGGGGCTATACCGGGGGCAAGGGCGGGGCGGCGGTGATGCCGAACTTCGGACCCCTGCTGGATTCGGCGCTGGTTCCCTATGATGCCGGCGACGGAATCGAAAGCCCGACGCCCCTGCGGCTGGTGCAACTGGCCGAATATGTGGAAAGCCTGCAGAAGTAGCCGCCGGGGGGCGGCAGGGATATCGGCTGGGGCAAGGGCACCGCGCGTGACCGGGATTGCCCGCCGGATGTCCTGTTGATCCATCGGCGCGAAAGGGCGCCCGGCTGGGCAGGCGCCGGCAACGGCGGCTCAACCGGTCGGCAAGACGGGGTCCTTGCCAGGCCTTTGGTTGTGGAACTCCGGTCTCAGTCGGGTTCGCAAACGGTTTCGGTCGGATCACGGTCTAGGCTGCGCAGCAAGGCGGCTTCGAACCGGCGGGCGAAGGCGGGGGCATCGCCCAGGGTTCGTGCCCAGGCGCCACCCGCCAGATGCGCTTTCATCCGGCCATGCAGGTCTGGGTCGGTTGCGATGGCAATCGCACGCGCCTCGTAGTCGGCGGCAGAGGTGGCGATGCCTTCCGGCAGCCCGACCGCGTGCAGCAGGCTGGAGGCCATGCGCGCCGAGAACGCCTGACCCTGCAGCGTCAAGAGCGGCAACCCCATGCGCAAGGCGTCCGAAGCGATGGTGCCGGCATTGTAAGGCGCGGTGTCCAGAAAGAGATCGGCCAAGGCCAGACGCGCGCGGTAGCGGTCGGGGTCGACGCGCGGGGCAAAGATCAACCGATCGGGCGCGAGGCCGGCATCAGCCCAGCGGGCGCTCAGCGCCGCGCGGCTTTCCGGGTTGTCGTCGATCAGCCACAGCACCGAGCCGGGCACGGCGGCAATGATGCGGCACCAGCTGGCCCAGAGTCCGGGCGTCAGCTTGTAGTGATGCGAAACGCAGGTGAAGACAAAGGCGCCTTCCGGCAACCCTTCGGCCAGGCGAGAGACCGCGGGCAAGGTGGGCAGGGTGCTGTCGTTGGCCTGATAACAGCCCTCGATCCGCAGGGGGCGCGGATGGTAGGCGGCCTCTTGTTCGGGCGGGATGGTGACGGCGTCGCACAGGATATAGTCAAGCTCGGGCAAGGGGACCGGTCCGATATAGCCCAGATAGGTGATCTGCACCGGCGCGGGTTTCCAGCGCAGGATTTCCAGCCGCGCGCCCTTGGTCAGGCCGTTCAGGTCGATCAGGATGTCGATCTCATCGCCACGGATGCGGCGGGCGGCGTCTTCGTCGGTCATAGTCCGGACGATGGTGAAATGGTCGAAGGCGGCCTTCACACGTTCGCGGATGTCGCTGCCATCCTCGGGCGAGGCGCAATAGCCGAACACCTCGAACCGGGTGCGGTCATGACGCTCCAGCAATTCGGCGATCAGAAAGCTCATGGCGTGGCGACAGAAATCGGTCGAGAGATAGCCGATGCGGATACGCTCGTGGCAGTAGCCGGTTCCTGGGGCCAGCGGGCCGCCCGGCAGCGGCACCTTGCGCGCGATCCACAGCGCGGCGGCAGCGGCCTGATCCAGCGGGTCGTCAAACAGCGCAAGTG
>JBATAV010000432.1:0-3369 GCA_049662025.1 Paracoccaceae bacterium
GTGACGCCCACGCCGACCAGCAGCCCGCCGACGATCAGCATGGCGCGGCTGATCGGAACCTGAACCGGCGGCATCTGGCCGGTGACCAGAAGCATCGCCAGCGGGGCCGAGACCATGCCTGCGATCAGCGCCACCCGCCACAACGAATCGGCGCGCGATGTGGGCGACATGAGGCCCGCGACGATGCCGGTGGCGCCGAAGATGCGACCCAGCGTCAGCATCAGCGCGACCGAGGCGGCGCCGATCAAGGTGCCTCCGATCAGGCTTTGAAACGGGGTGAATGCGGTTTCCAACGGGCTCTCCCTTGCCATTTCGCTGCATCTGGCGCCGGTCTGGCTTTGCTTCCGAAGGGGCGTTCGACCGATATACATAGATAGAAATGAATTTCACAATGCAGTTTGCAACCCCCGTCAGCGCGGAAATGCGTGCGTCCGGGGGGCAGGGCGCGGGGCCGGGCCAGGTCAGCGGGCTTCAGGCGGGCCACGGCGGGCTGTGGTTGGGCCTTGAAGGCCGGTTCATGCCGGCCTTCTACAGGACCAAAGGCTTCTCCCGCCGCGGCGCTGGCCATGCCGGCAAGGCCCCGGCGGTGACCTCGTTCCTGACCGGAGGGCAGGATACGGTCAACGTGATGAGCGCGCCGGGGGCCGAGGCGCTGACCGGCCATCGGGAATGTACCCTTGGCACGGAAACGGTGAATGCGATCGTCGGGACGCAGCTGAGCCCCCGTTTCCTGGCGCCAGCATCGGTGACCCCGAATGGGATGGACCGGCGTTCGCGCCTTGCGGGATCCTTGAACAGGGCGGCTTGAAGTTCGCCGGGATCGGCCAGGCTTTTCCTTGCATCCCAACGCCAACCCGAAAAGGATGTTTCCCGAATGCTCGTTCGGTATCGACGCGGAAGCTTTGCAGGAGGTAGCGGACGGGGTGCGCGAAAAGGCGTCGATCTGGCCGCGCGGTATGACAAGATGACGCGGTTCCGGCATGAGATGAATTGGGTCGGGTGGGGGTTGTTCATCCTGTCGCGGGCGGTGGATGAAACCGGCTGTGTCCAGCCCATCCGGCGCGCGCTGCGCGCCTTTCGGGGGGGTCATAAGCGTCGGGGCAGGAAATCCGCCTTGATTCAGGACGCGAGAGGCCATGAAAAAGGGGCGGAGGCTGCTCGTCCCTCCGCCCCAGTCATGACGCAGCGGTCAAGGGCGCTGCGCCCGTCCAGGCCCCAAGCGGCCCGGAAGATCAATATTTGCGGCGGCCATCCTCGTCGTCGTAGTAATAACCCTGTCCGTCGCTTTCGAGAGCAAAGCCCGCGTCGCGCAGGCACCGCTCGCTATAGATCCGGTCCCATTTGCCGTAGATGCGTGCTTCGTTGGCGCAGCCGCGGGGCAGATTGCGCGCCACGCCCTGACGCAGCAGGCAGCTTTCGGGATAGACGGTGACGGAGCGACGATCGCCGTCGAATTGCAGCGCGCAGATGGCCGGAATGGTGGCCTGTTCGTGGTGATGCTTCCAGTTCTTGTGCCACGGCTTTTGCACCGGCTCGGGGGCAGGCGCCGGGGCGGGATGACGGTCGTCTCGTTTGGTTTCATGGATGATGGCGCCCAGAATTAGTGCCGCAATCAGCGCTTTGGCCACATCGTCCTGGCGTTTGCCGGCATGGGCGGGAAGCGCGGTTGCCAGGATCATCGACAGGACCACGGCCCCGGCGGTAAAGAACCCTGCGACGCGGCGCGGCGAGGGAAGGTTGTCGGCTTTCTGGGTCCGGGCGATGCGGACGACCTCGATGCCATGTCCTGCGGTCATTGTTGTCTCCTGTCTGTTGCGTCGTGAGACGATGCCCCGACGTGGAAGATTCCCGGCCACCGCGAGTTGCGATCGACCATGGAGACAGGTTGGACGGAGGAGAGCGGGACAAGCAATAACGCCCCGGCGCTATGCGATAACAGGGCCCGGGCGGGCAGGCTGTTATTGAATATCCGCGCGGGGAAGGCCATTGTCGGGGCCAATATCGAGCAGCCTCCTTGAAGGAGCGACGACATGAAGACCCCAGTACTTGCCGCCCTTGTGCTGCTGTCCCTGACCGGGATGGCGCGGGCGGACTGCTATGCCGACTACAAGGCCAAGAAGGGCCAGCCCTTGCAGTTGCACTATGGTGTGGCGCAGGTGTCGGATGCCGATTGCAGCAAGGCGGCGGCCGAATCCGAGTTGGCCCCTCGGCTGGCGAATGATGGCTGGACGCTGCTGAACGTTTTGTCCACATTCGGGCCGGAAGGTCTGGCGGAAAGGAAAGCGAGTGCCGGAGCCTATTTCCTCCGTTACTGAGAGTCTGAGAACCGGCAACCGGGTGGTTGCCTTCGGCATCGCGGCAATCGTGCTGATCCTGTTCGGCGCGGCGCTGTTTCTGTTCCTGAACCTGCCGGATGCGAATGCCTTCAACGCGCGGGTGGAGCGGATCTTTGTCGAGAACGATGGTCTGACCTCGGGGCCCGAGATCAAGCTGCTGGAGATTCTGGCGCAGTCGGGGACGTCGTTTTCCGACGTGCTGAACAGCTATCGCAGCGTGATCTTCGTGCTGTTGGTGTTTTCGACCGCCCTTCTGGTGGCCGCGCTGGTGTTTCTGGTGATGATCATCGCGCTGAACCGGCGGATCTCGGCGATCCAGCGGTCGGGGATTCAGGTGGCCAGTCTGATGATCAGCCGTGAGGCGCGGGCGGTTTATATCAATGACCTGGAGTTTCAGCTGACCGCGGCGGCGCTGGAGACGCTGAGCGTGTTGGCCGAGGCGCGGATGGATGACGAGGTGCTGACCGGGGCGCAGATTGAATCGGTGATCTCGGGGCGGGCAGAGGCCGATTGCGACGAGGCGGCGGGGGCGACGCGGGTCAAGCGGCTGCGCGATACGCTGGGCAATCAGCTGGTGAGCGAACTGTTGGTCAAGACCATCGCGCGGCGGGGCTATATGCTGTCGGTGGGCAAGGACGTGATCCGGATGATCTGAGGCGTCCCGACTCGGGACGCAGGAAGGACGCAAGGGATTCCGGGGGGTTACGGGTTCGATTCAGGATTTGTTAACCTTTTCGCCCCCGAAGCGGTGGTCTGAAGCCCGTTTCCTTGCATTGGAGCCCGCTGGAGTTATGGAGAATGTCCGCTTTTGCGGACAAAGTTGCCTTTCGCTACACGGTCATCACTGTCCACCACGCGAAGAGGCTAGCTCGTTCAAGAGCACCAAGAGAAAATAGCCTTTAGTATAGGAACGTCTGATCAACGCGTTCGGCTGCGCCGTGATGGCCGCTTGATTAGCTTGGCGGGCGCGAGACGGGTATCTGGCGTGCTTCTTCATGGCTTCAGGCCCGCCGCTGGGGCGGTCTGGCGGATT
>JBATAV010000433.1:0-4190 GCA_049662025.1 Paracoccaceae bacterium
CAGCCCCCAGGCCAGCGCCTCGGGTGCCTCGACCCTGGCGCCGGCCATCAGGATCAGCTTCGCCCGCGCCGGGCCGATCAGGGCTGTCAGTCGCGCGGGGTCCGAGGGCTGCGGCAGGTAGCCCAGCTGCATCACCGGGTAGAAGAATTTTGCCCCCGGCACCGCAAGACGCAGATCGCAGGCCAGGGCCATGCCGAAGGCGCCGCCCGCCAGCGTGCCGTTCAGGCAGGCGATGGTCAGCCCCGCAAAGCCTGCAAGCGCGGCTGACAGGTCTTCCCACAGCGGGCTGGTGGCCAGCCCGGCCTTTGCCGCCGCCAGATCGGCACCGGCGGAAAACACCCGGCCCTCGCCGGTCAGGATCAGTGCCTTCGCACCCTGTGCCGAGGTCACGGCCTCAAGCAGGGCCTGCAGCATCGTGGCGGTCAGGGCATTGGCCTTGTCGGGCCGCGCCAGCCGGATCAGCCGCAGATCGCCGTCGTCTTCGGTTCGGATCATCGCCTGGCTCCTGTAGCTACCCGCCCCTGCATAGCCCGCCCCGCAGGTCAGGAAAAGCACCGCCCCCCCTTGCTTTGCACCGCAGGCAAGGACACCATGGCCGCAGCGTATTCAACATCGAGGCTTGCACATGTATTCTTGGCCCCCCCGCGCCCTGACGGCGCTTGCTCTGATTCTTTCCGCCCAATCCGCCGCCGCCCTGACCCCCGAAGAGGCCTGGGCGGGCTGGCAGGCGCTTGGCAGCACCTCTGGCCAGACCATCACCGCCACCGGCACCGCGCGGGCGGGCGATACGCTGACGGTCAGCGGCATCACCGTGGCCGCGGGCCAGGCTGACACCATGGCCGTTGCGGTCGCCATTGCCTCGGTCGATTTCAAGGATCGCGGCGACGGCACGGTGGAAATCACCTATCCGCCCAGCTACGACGCCACGCTGACCTTCGGCCCGGAGATGCGCGACGGGCCGAAATCCTTTGTGCTGGCGATTGCGCAGGATCAGTTGGCGGTCATCGCCTCGGGCAGCGCCGAGGCGCCGAAGTATGATTATACCGCCGCCACGATCACCGCCACGGCAAAGGACTTTGTCCGGCAGGATGGTGCCGCAGCCGATGTGAATGGCGTCCTGACGCTGACCGGCCTTTCGGGCAGCTATGCCGCCGCGCCTGCCGGCAGCGCCAAGGCGCTGGACAGCAACTTTGCGGCAAAGACGCTGGGCCTGACGGTCACTGGCAGTATTCCAGACGCCAGCAAGACGTTTTCCGCCAACCTTTCGACCAGTGATATCGCCTTCAAGGGTGCCACCGTGATGGTTGACCCGGCCCTGCTGGAGGCGGGCAACATGTCGGCCGCACTGGCGGCCGGGTTCCGCGTCGATGGCGGTGGCACGACCGGGCCGGTCAAGCTTGTCGTCGACGCAAAGGATCATGACACGCCCAACCATCTGGACCTGACGCTGACCGGGACCGAGGTGCATGCGCTGATGGATGCGGCCCGGCTGGACTATGGCTTTGGGCTGAACGGCGGCACGGTCAAGGCCACCGGCTTCGACATGCCGTTCCCCGAGGTGGCCTCGGCCTTTGGCGAGATCGGGCTTGGCTTTGCGATGCCGGTGAAGGCTTCGGACGAGCCGCAACCGTTCTCGGCGCTGGTCAAGCTGGTCGATCTGACGCTGACCGAAGAGGTCTGGGCGATCTTTGATCCCGGCGCCCGGCTGCCGCGCGACCCGGTCTCGCTGATCGTCGATCTGGCCGGCACCGGCGCCTGGACGGTGGATATCATGGACCCGGCGGCACAGATGGAAAACGGCCCCGACCTGCCGGCCAAGCTGTTCACGCTGGACCTGACGCAGGTGCTGGCCCAGGCGGTCGGCACCAAGGTCGTCGCCATCGGCGGGCTGACCTTCGACAACGCCAACCTGGAGCAATACGGCGGCTTCCCGGCGCCGAACGGCAAGATCACTGTCACCATGGATGGCATCAACGCGCTTATGGATGCGCTGGTGGCGATCGGGATGGTGTCGCAGGACGATCTGATGAGCGCCCGCATGGGCCTTGCGATGATGGCCAAACCCGGCGTCGGGCCGGATCAGTTGATCTCCGAGATCGACTTCCGCGATGGCGGATTGTTCGTCAACGGCCAGCAGATGTTCTGACCCTGATGCCTTTGGGCGGCGGCAGCGCTGCCGCCCAAGGGGACAGCCAGCAAGGATGGTTCATTGACCAGTCTTCTTCGCCCCCGTTTGCTTCGCGCCACCGCAGCCTTTGCCCTTGGCCTGGCGCTGGCCGCCCCGGCCCGCGCCGATGTGACCGCCGATCAGGTGTGGGAGTATCTGCGCCTGGCCACCTCGGTTCAGGGCATCACGCTTTCGGCCAACCACAGCCGCCGGGGCGATCAGTTGCTGCTGACCCGTGTCCGGCTGGACCTGCCCGATGGCAGTGCGGTGATCCTGCCCGATATCGCGCTGCACGAGACGCCTGACCATTCCGTCACGGTCGAGTTGCCAAAGCGGTTCCCCCTGACGCTGGACCTGCCGCCAAAGCCCGGCGACCCCGACATGCTGTCTCTCACCGTCGCCTCGCCCGATCTGGCGATCACCATCCGCAGCCTGGATGCGCAGGTCGATTATGCGCTGTCGGCCAGTTCGATTTCCGCCTCGCTGGACAAGTTCGATCTGGCGCCGGGCGGAACCTCGGGCCCGATCGACGTGTTCTTCGCGCTGGCCGCCGCCGATCTGGCGCTGGACTGGAAAAGCGCCACGACGTCCCGCGAAAGGTCGGGCGACAGCCAGTTGTCGGTGGGCACCATCCATGCCGAGTTCCGCATCGACGCCCCGGATGAGCCGCTGAAGGCGGCGGCGGCGCTGGATATTTCCGCCTTGTCGGCCAAGCTGAAGGCCTTTGCGCCCGCAGACTCCTGGTACGTTCTGGACGAGATCGACCGCACCGGCAGGCCGAGTTTTCCGGAGCTTATGGATTTTACGGATCGCGGGCTGATGCTGGATGCAAGCGTGACCTATGGGCCCATCGCCGTTACCATGGATGCGCCGGTGTCGCCCGACGGCCCCACGGCGGCAGAGTTTTCGGCCAGCAAGGGCGGCATCAGCCTGGGCTTCGACCGCAAGGGCTTTGCCTATGACGAATCCTGGGGTCCTTCGCGGGTCTATGTTCGCACCAATGACCCGACATCGCCGGTGGCGACCATCGAAGCGATGCTGGAGGAGTACCGGACCACCTGGCGGCTGGGCTTTCCTGACAGCGCCACGCCGGACAACGCGCCGGAATGGGGCATCCTGTTCCGCCTGAAGGGGTTTGGCCTTTCGGATCAGCTGTGGTCGCTGGCCGACCCGCAAAAGCTGCTGCCGCATGACCCGATGTCGCTGGTGATCGACCTGTCGGGCACCTACACGCTGGACCCCAAGGTGATGGCACCGGACTGGGCGCCCAAGCCGGACGACCCGCCGCCCGTGACGGCGGCAAGCCTGAACCTGACGGATTTCCTGGTGTCGGGGCTGGGGCTGTCATTGACCGGATCGGGCGGATTCGGGTTCGATTTCACCGACATGACCACGTTTGACGGTGCGCCCTTGCCGTCGGGCAAGATGTCTTTCGTCACCATCGGCGCCAATGGGCTGATCGACCGGCTGGACCGGATGGGCGTGTTGCCCGAGGAAGACCGCACCGCCGCGCGGTTCGGCCTGCTGTTCCTGGGCCGGATCGAGGGCGGCGAGGACCGGCTGGTCACCGGGATCGAGTTTCGTGACCGCGGCTTTTACCTGAACGGCCAGAAGATCCGCTGACGCCCGCCTGCGCTTTGCGTCTGGCAGCGCTTGCACCGGGGGCAGCAGCGGGCTACCTCAGCCAAAGCCAGATCAGCGGAGCCTGCCATGCCCCCCTCTCTTTCCGACCTGACCGAGGCGCTGCTTGCCGCCGCCAGCCGAGCGGGCGCCGAATCCGCCGATGCGCTGGCGGTGTCGGGGTCGTCGCTGACGGTCGATCTGCGGCAGGGGCGGCTGGAACAGGCCGAACGGTCCGAAGGCACTGAAATCGGCCTGCGGGTGCTGATCGGGCGGCGGCAGGCCTGCGTTTCGGCCTCGGACACGTCATCGGCCACGCTGAAGGCGCTGGCCGAACGCGCCGTGGCGATGGCGCGCGAGGCACCCGAGGACCCCAATGCCGGGCTGGCCGACCCGTCGCAAC
>JBATAV010000434.1:0-2782 GCA_049662025.1 Paracoccaceae bacterium
CAGCTATCTGGACGTGGGAAAGCCTGTCCTCATGGGCTGGGCAACAAGTGTAACGGAATAGGGCAACTGACATGATGATGCTTCGTCCGATGGCGGCGAAAAGGCCGCTTCTGCGCAAGATCGTACCTTTCATTCGGGACGAGAGCGGCG
Organism: Paracoccaceae bacterium; assembly: GCA_049662025.1. GTDB lineage: Bacteria > Pseudomonadota > Alphaproteobacteria > Rhodobacterales > Rhodobacteraceae > Pseudogemmobacter. The sequence continues at coordinate 151 of JBATAV010000434.1, forward strand.
TCATGGCGCCCCAGATCCTGTTTTTCTTCTTTCTGATGCTGCTGGTCGGCGGCGTTGCGGTGGACTTGATGCGCTTTGAATCCAAGCGTGTCGCCCTGCAACAGACGATGGACCGCGCCACCCTTGCGGCGGCCAGCCTGGAAAACTCGCTGGTTCCTCTGGATGTGGTGAACAGCTACTTCGACACCGCCGGTCTGGATGCCGAACTTGGACTGGTCCAGATCCTCGAAACCCAGAACGGCCGCACCGTCCGCGCCCAGGCGACGGTTCATTCGGACAACTACTTCATGTCGATGATGGACGTGCCCTACCTCGAGGCGGACAACCGCAGCCAGGCCGAGCAGCGCATCAACGACATCGAGATCATGCTGGTGCTCGACATCTCGGGCTCCATGGGCTCGAACCACAAGATCGACAACCTGAAAGTCGCGGCCAAGGACTTCATCGACACCGTCACCGCAAACGATGCCGAAGGCCGCATCTCGATCGGGATCGTGCCCTATAACGCGCAGGTCAACCTCGGCGGGCCGCTGCGGTCGAAGTACAATGCGACCAACGTGCATGGCGTGGCGAACTCCAACTGCCTGGAACTGCCCTCCTCGGTCTTTTCCTCGCTCGCCCTGTCGCGCACCCTGGCCATTCCGATGATGGCCGATGCCGACGTGACCAGCACCACCAGCAAGACCAACGGCTTTGTCTCGCCGACCGGCTCCTCCGCCACCCCCGCTACGGGTGCCTCGTATCGCTGGTGCACGCCTTCGACCAAGACCGACGTCACCCTGCCGACCAAGAACAAGACCGCGCTGAAGGCTGGCATCGACGACCTGGTGGCCGATGGCAACACTTCGATCCTGCTTGGCATGCGCTGGGCAAGCGCCCTTCTCGACCCGGCCGCCACCTCGGTCTATAACGAGTTGATCGGCGCGGGCCAGATGGATGCCTCGATGTCCGGGCGCCCCTATTCCTACGCCAGCAACGACGCGATGAAGGTCATCGTGCTGATGACGGACGGGGAACATGTCGCCCACAACCGTGTGGTGGATGCCTACAAGACCGGCACTTCGCCGATCTACAAGAGCACCGGCGACGGCAACTATTCGCTGTATATCGACCGTCCCAGCACCACGTCCGACTATTGGGTGCCTCACCGCGCTTCGGGTGCCGGCGAATGGCGCACCGCGCCGTGGAACAGCGGCTCGGGCGTGCAGCAGCAGACCTGGCAACAAGTGTGGAAAGACCTGCGCGTGACCTATGTGGCCTGGCAGCTTTATGCCCGCGCCATCGGCGGAACCAACAGCAGCGCCCGCACCACTGCCTACAACGACCAGATGAACATCTTCCTTGACCCCTATGCTTCGGTCGGCGAGATGAACACCCGGCTCAGCAACAACTGCACGGCGGCCCGCGCCCAGGGCGTGCTGATCTATGGCATCGCCTTTGAGGCGCCTGCTACCGGCCAGGCCGCAATCTCCGACTGTGCCTCCAAGCCTTCGTCGACCTACTACTTCAACGCCAGTGGGCTGGATATCCAGACTGCCTTCCAGCTGATCGCCTCCAACCTCAGCCAGTTGAGGCTGACGCAATGATCCGCCGCGTCCTGTCCCGACTGACACGTGCCTTCCGGCGCGAAGACGGAACCGCCTCGATCGAGTTCGTGATCTTCGTGCCGGTGGTGGTGACGATCTTCATGGCTTCGGTCGAAGCGGGGTTCTTCATGGCCAAGCACGTCATGATGGAACGCGGGCTGGACATGGTGATGCGCGATCTGCGGCTGGGCAAGCTGGGGGCCGTCGATCACAACAGCCTGCGCCACCTGATCTGCCAGGCCACCCCTATCCTGAAGGATTGCGAAAGCATCCTCAAGGTCGAGATGCGCCCGGTTTCCACCACCGTCTTCGACATGCCCGCGGTGCCCGCAACCTGCATCGACCGCGGCAACAGCACCGAACCGCTGACCGATTTCATACCCGGTGGGTCGAACGAGATCATGATCGTGCGCGTCTGCGCCGTCCAGGACCCGATCTTCCCGTCCACCGGCATCGGCCTGCAAATGCGCAAGGATGCCCTTGGCGGCTACCAGATGATTGCCGCTTCGGTTTTCGTGAACGAACCGCGCTAAGACGCCGAGGAGAGAACGAGCATGAACGCCCTTACCCGCCAGGCCCGCCGTTTCCGCGATCAGGAAGACGGTCTCGTGATGACCGAGTTCCTGATCATGCTGCCGCTGCTGGTCTGGACCTTCATGGCGCTTTTCATCTACTGGGACGCCTTCCGCACCATCAATCAGTCGCAAAAGGCCGCCTATTCGGTGTCCGACCTGATTTCGCGGCAAAGCACCATCGACACCACCTTCGTCAACGGCATGCAGACGGTGACCGAGTACCTGCTGAACGACTCCACCAACGTGAAGCTGCGGATCACCTCGATCAAGTATGATGAAGACAGCGACCAGTTCGCCGTCCTGTTCTCGCGCTCGCCGGGGAACAAGTTCCCGCAGTTGACCAACGCCAACGTGAACCTGGCCACCTACCGCGACCGCATCCCGATCATGGCCGACCAGCACAGCGTGGTGATCGTCGAAACCGAGGTGGCCTACGATCCCGCCTTCGAGGTGGGCATCCCGAACCACAAC
>JBATAV010000435.1:0-3680 GCA_049662025.1 Paracoccaceae bacterium
GTGCCGATGCTGCCACAAATCCCCGTCGGCCTGGCCCGCTTGCGGGCGCTCGTTGGCGCCGCACCCGAATTCGCACTTGCCTGAAAGGCCCCGGCAGATGTCTTTGTTCGAACGCTATCTTTCGGTCTGGGTGGGCCTTGCCATTCTCGCGGGGCTTGCCCTTGGCACACTGATGCCGAGCGTGTTCGGCCATCTCGCCTCTCTCGAATATGGCTCCGTCAACTTCGTCGTTGCGGTGCTGATCTGGCTCATGGTCTACCCGATGATGGTGGCGGTGGACTTTGGCAGCCTGCGCCGGGTGCATGAACGGCCAAAAGGGCTTATCATCACGGTCGTGGTCAATTGGCTGATCAAGCCTTTCACCATGGCGGCCCTTGGAGTGATGTTTTTCCACTACATCTTTGCCCCCTTCATCGAGCCGGAAAGTGCGGGTCAGTACATCGCCGGGATGATCCTGCTGGGGGCGGCCCCCTGCACCGCGATGGTGTTCGTCTGGTCGCAGATGACCAAGGGCGATCCGAACTACACGCTGGTTCAGGTGTCGCTGAACGACGTGATCATGATCTTCGCCTTTGCCCCCATCGTGGCGCTGCTGCTGGGTGTCACCGATCTGAGCGTGCCGTGGGAAACGCTGCTGCTGTCGGTTGTGCTTTATGTCGTGATCCCGCTGGCGGCGGGTGTGATGACGCGGAAGATTCTAGCCGGCAATGCCGGCAGCCAGGCGTTGGCCGCGGTGGCGGTGGCCCGCTTCACAACATCGGTGAAGCCGCTGTCGATCACCGGCCTTCTGGCAACCGTCATCTTGCTGTTCGGCTTTCAGGGCAAGGTGATCCTGTCGCAACCGTTGCTGATCGTGTTGATCGCGATCCCGCTGCTGATCCAATCCTACGGAATCTTCGCGATCACCTATTGGGCGGCCAAGGCGTGGCGTGTCCCCCACAACGTCGCTGCCCCCTGCGCGCTGATCGGCACCTCGAACTTCTTCGAACTCGCCGTTGCCGTGGCGATCGGTCTTTTCGGCCTGAACTCCGGCGCGGCCCTGGTCACCGTGGTCGGTGTGCTGGTCGAAGTGCCGGTGATGCTGTCATTGGTCTGGTTCGCCAACCGTACGACACATTGGTTTCCTGCTGAGGAGACGCCGATCCGCAATACAAATGCGAATAGGAGATGACAAACCGCGTTCTGTTCCTCTGCATCGCCAATTCCGCCCGCAGCCAGATGGCCGAAGAGCTGGCCCGCGGGCTTTTGCCTTCCACCGTGACGGTGCAAGGCGAGGGCTCGAACTCCGGCAAGCTGAATCCCGAAGTCGTCGCCCCGATGTCCGGTTCGATCTGAAACGAATCGAAGTTGCACTCACCGGCCTGCGTCAGGATGCGCCGCCAAAGATGCTGTCGATCAGCTATGGGATCGTGGTTGAAACCGACGAAACCGACGTACGACCGGAGTTTCCTGCACAAGAACATCCGCAAGAACGGCACCATCTCCAACACACTGGACGCGGTGCTGACGCTGACCGGCACGACAAGGCGCAAATAGATGGCCCATGTCCACGACCACCAGCCGCCTCCCAACCCTGGACCCGCCTTCTGCTACGCGGTAACGCTTAACACGGGCTATCTCATTGCCGAGGCGGCTGCGGGCTGGATCATAGGCTCGCTGGCCTTGCTGACCGATGCTGCGCACGACCTGACCGATGTGGCGGGGCTGTTGATCGCCTGGGGGGCCGCAGTTCTGGCCAAGGGCGCGGGCACGGCTCGCCACACCTGGGGGCTTGGACGCGCGACGGTTCTGGCCGCCCTTCTGAACGCCATCGCCATTCTGGTCGGCGTCAGCGCTGTGCTGTAGGCGGCAGTGCGTCGCCTGTCGGATCCGGTCGTTGTGCCCGGGCTGACAATCATGCTCGTGGCACTGATCGGCATCGGCGTGAACACCGGCTCGGCGCTTTTGTTCAGGAAATCCGCCAAGGTCGACCTGAACGCCAAGGCGCCAATCTGCACTGGCCGCCAACGCAGCGGTATCGGGCGCGGTGGTGCTTGTTGCGGCAGGCATCCTGCTGACAGGCTGGGATTGGCTTGACCGCTTTGCTGTTATCGCTGTTACGACTGGCAACGCGCCGGGGCGGTCTGGCAGGGGCTTGCCTTCGACCTGAAGCCCCTGAAGCTGGCCCTTGAGGCGGGCCCTGAGCATTTGCCATTGCGGCAAGGCGGGAGAGCCAAGTCATGCGCGCCTTCGTTTCAACGCTACCTTGCGCCTTTGGCGGCCGGAAAACAGGGGGGCTTTGCGCCCCCCTGACCCCCCGCAGAATATTTTGGCCAAGATGAAGGGGGCACGCGGTCTTTTTGCGTACCGTCAGGCGAGATCGGCGAGGCGGGTCAGGGCGGCGGCGATCTTCGCGGCCTCGTCTTGCCGTGCCTCAAGATTGGCGCGGGCTTCGTCGACCACTTCTTCTGGGGCGGATTTGGCGAAATTGGGGTTGTCGAGCCGCCCCTTCAGGCCGCCGATTTCCTTTTTCAGCTTCTCCATCGCCTTTTCGAGGCGGGATTTTTCTTCGCCGATGTCGATCAGGCCCTGCAGCGGAATGGCAAAGCTGGCGCCCTCAACCGCGATGGCGATGGCGCCTTTGGGGGCAGGGCCTTCGGTGTAGCTGTCGATCCGGGCGAGGCGTTTGATGAGGGCCTCGTTGCGGGTAAAGGCTTCGCGCGCCTGCGGCGTGAGTTGCGTGGCGACGAGGTCGGCTTTGAGGCCGACCGGCACGTGGACCTGCGCGCGGGCCGAGCGGATATCTTCGATCAGGGCGGTGACGAAGCCCATTTCGGCTTGGGCCTTTTCGTCGCCGTGCTGACCTGCGTAGGCAGGCCAATCGGTCAGCGCCAGCATTTTGGCGCGGGTGCCGGTGGTGGCCCAGAGGTCCTCGGTGAGAAAGGGCATGAACGGATGCAGGAGGATCATCGACTGGTCCAGCACCCAGGCCGTGGTGGCCCGTGTCTCGGCCGCGTCGGGGCCGTCGAAGAGGGGTTTGGCGAATTCGACATACCAGTCGCAGACTTTGCCCCAGACGAAAGCATAGAGGGCCGAGGCGGCGGTATCGAAGCGGAAGTCAGTGAGGGCAGCGTCCACCTCCGCCAGAGTCTTGGCGGTTTCCGCGATGATCCAGCGATTCGCGGTGGCCTTGGGGCTTGGCGGTTGGGTCTGGGTCTTGTGGCCCTCCCACACCCCGTTCATCTCGGCAAAGCGGCAGGCGTTCCACAGTTTGGTGCCGAAATTGCGGTAGCCGGCGATGCGTTGGGTATCGAGTTTCAGCACGCCGCCGTGGCTGGCCATGGCGGCATTGGTAAAGCGCAGGGCATCGGCGCCAAATTCGTCGATGAGGTCGAGGGGGTCGACGACATTGCCGAGGGATTTCGACATCTTCTTGCCCTTGGCGTCGCGGACGAGGCCGTGCAGGTAGACAGTGTGGAAGGGGATTTGATCGACCACGGCCAGTTGCATCATCATCATGCGGGCGACCCAGAAGAAGAGGATGTCTTGGCCGGTGATGAGGACAGAGGTGGGGAAATACCGCTTTAGTTCAGGGGTTTGCTCGGGCCAGCCGAGGGTGCCGATGGGCCAGAGGCCGGAGGAGAACCAGGTGTCCAGGACGTCGGGGTCGCGCCAGACCGGGTATGTCAGATGTGTCGGGT
>JBATAV010000436.1:0-4291 GCA_049662025.1 Paracoccaceae bacterium
CGCGCGCGTCGAGAAGGTTGAACAGATGGCTGGCCTTGATGGTCTGGTCATAGGCCGGATGCGCCATGATGATGCGCTTGCCCGATTTCGGGTCATCGGGGGCAAAGGCCAGCAGGCGGTCGCATTCGGCCTCGGCATCCTCGAAATGGCGAAACAGCATTTCTGTCGAAGCGCCGTCGAAGTTGTGGCGCGAGTATTCTTCCTCGGTCTGGCGGAAAATGTCGCCATAGGTCAGTGGAATGGGCGTCTGCGGGTCGTTGAAGGGCATGTCCATCACATGATCGACGCCCATCACATGCATCGCCAGCCGTTCCAGGCCATAGGTCAGCTCGCCGCTGACGGGGCGGCAATCATGGCCGCCGACCTGCTGGAAATAGGTGAACTGGCTGACCTCCATGCCATCACACCAGACCTCCCAGCCCAGCCCCCAGGCGCCGAGGGTGGGGCTTTCCCAGTCATCCTCGACAAAGCGGATGTCGTGCAGGCCGCTATCGATGCCGATCGCCTCAAGGCTGCCCAGATAGAGATCCTGCAAGTCGGGCGGGCTGGGTTTGATGATGACCTGATACTGGTAATAGTGCTGCAGGCGGTTGGGGTTGGTCCCATAGCGCCCGTCGGTGGGGCGGCGTGAAGGCTGCACATAGGCCGCCGCCCAGGGCTTGCTGCCCAGCGACCGCAGCGTGGTGGCCGGGTGAAAGGTGCCTGCACCCACCTCCATGTCATAGGGCTGCAGGATGGCGCAGCCCTTGGCGGCCCAATAGGCCTGCAGCCGCAGGATGATTTCCTGAAAGCTGCGCGGGGTGGCGGTTGTATCGGCCATCGTCCTTGCCCTTCGGTTGATGCGCGCTCTCCCTACCCTTGAAGGCCTGATGGGGTCAATTCCCCGAAATTCCGGGCCGAATGGCCTTGCCCTTGCAAGGGCCATGGCTAATGTGGCCCGCCAATGACGTAGCCGGGCCGGCAACAACGCCCATATGCCCGGCCAGATGGGACTGTTGCCGTATGATCGCCGCCTTTCGCGCTTTTGCCTTCCTTGCCCTTGCTGTTTTGCTTGGCCTGATCCCCGCCTCCGGCGCCCTGGCGCAAGACAAGATCTGGCTGCAGATCGAGGCCCAGCCGACGCTGGAAAAGGCGAGTGAGCGCGCCCGCGCCTATTCGGCGGTGTTTCCCGAAACCAGCGGGTTTCGGCTGCGGTCAGGCTGGTATGCCATCGTGCTGGGGCCCTACGGCGTAGCCGAAGGCGCGGCACAGCTGAACGGGCTGAAGCGGGAAAACCTGATCCCGTCGGACAGTTTCATCGCTGCCGGCGAAGAGTTCCGCGACCGGTTCTGGCCGGTGGCCGGGGATTCAACGGTTCCAGAGGTGACAACCGGGCCGGTTCCCGAAGCGGCTGCCGAGCCTGAAGCCGCAGCCGCGCCCGAAGTGGCCGCGGCGCCCGAACCGGAACCCGCCCCGGCTGTGGAGCCCGAAGAGCCCGAGGAAACCGCCCAACAGGCCCGCGCCTCGGAAGCAGAGCTTTCCGCCGATGATCGCATGCAGTTGCAAACCGCGCTGCAATGGTTCGGCTTTTACGCCGGCGGTATCGACGGCGCTTTCGGCAAGGGCACCCGGAATTCGATGGCCGCCTGGCAAGAGGCGTTGGGACTGGAGCCGACAGGCATCCTGACCACCCGCGAACGCGCCACCCTGGTCGCCAATTACCAGGCCGAAATCGCCGAATACGGCTTTGCGCAGGTTGATGAGGCCGAGGCGGGCATTCAGGCCATGTTGCCGCTGGCGCTGGTGGAGTTCGACCATTACGAGCCGCCCTTCGTGCATTACCGCGCCAAGGGCGACTCGGGCCTGACACTGATCCTGATCTCGCAGCCCGGCGACGTGGCGGCGCTGCATGGGTTGTACGAGGTGTTGCAGACGCTGGACGCGATGCCCCTGACCGGCGAGCGCGACAAGACCACCAAGGATTTCCGCATTCACGGCACCTCGGCCAGCCGCGACACCCACGCCTTTGCCGAACAGCGCAATGGCGCGATCAAGGGCTGGATGCTGATTTCCGCCCCAGGGCATGAAGACCGCGACGCCCGCATCCTGCAGGTTTTGCAATCGAGCTTTGCCTCGACCGGTGCAACGGCGCTGGATCCCGGCATGGTGTCGCTGGATGACAGCACCCGCCGCGGCCTTCTGTCGGGGCTGGAGGTGCGCAAGCCGAAATTCAGCCGCTCGGGCTTTTTCGTCGATGCCTCGGGGTCTGTGGTGACCACGGCCGAGGCGGTTGCATCCTGTGGCCGGATCACGCTGGAGCGTGAGGTGGACGCCACCGTTGCCGCGATGGATGCGGGTGCGGGGCTGGCGGTGCTGACCCCCGCCGCCCGGCTGTCGCCCCCCGCAGTGGCCGAGTTTCAGTTGTTGCCAGACCGGATCGGGGCCGAGATCAGCGTGGCGGGGTATTCCTACGAAGACCGCCTGCCCGCCCCGGTGCTGACCTTTGGCGCGCTGGAGGATTCGGTCGGGTTGAACGGCGAGGCCGGGCTGAAACGGCTGTCGTTGCAGGCACTGCCGGGCGACGCGGGCGGGCCAGTGGTTGATGGCTCTGGCGCGGTGGTGGGTCTGTTGCTGCCCGCAGCACAGGATGCCACCAAAGAGCTGCCCGCCGGGGTAGCCTTTGCAGCCTCTTCCACCACGGTGACGGCCTTTCTGAAAGGCGCTGGCCTGACCATCCGCGAGGCCGAGCGGCCCGAGGCCCTGACCCCGGCCGAGTTGTCGGCTCTGTCGCGCGGCATGACCGTTCTGGTGTCGTGCTGGGAATGACGACGGTTCGGCGCCGCCCCTAGCGGCGCCAGAACGTCGGCAGCAGCAGCACCAGCACCGCGAGCAACCCCAACCGGCCCAGGATCATCGCCAGCGTCATGATCAGGATTGCGCCATCGGGATAGTCGATGAACGTCCCGGTCCGCGCCACCAGGGGGCCGAACCCGTAGCCGATGTTGCCGATCGAGGTCCAGACTCCGAACAGTGCACTTTCGATATCGACGCCGGTCAGCGTCATCGCCACGCTCAGCACCCCCAGAATGACGATGAAGCCGGAAATGAACATCACCAGCGCCGAGATCACGTCTTCTTCCACCGTGCGGCCATCGTATTTCACCGGGTCCACGGCGGAGGGGTTGGTGATCTGGCGGATCTGACGGCGCAAGACCGACATGGCGATCTGCACCCGGAACACCGTCAGCCCCGAGGCGGAAGACCCCGAACAGGCCCCGACCACGCCCAGGGTAAAGGCGATCACCAGCATCACCCCGCCCCAGGTGGAAAAACTGCCTGCGCCATAGCCGGTGGATGACATGATCGAGGCCAGGTTGAAGAAGCTTTCGCGGAAAGCGGTCTCCAGCCCCATGTCGGCTGACCAGACCTGCCAGCCCGCCACGAACACCACCGCAGTCATCAGCCAGCGCAGATAGGCCCGCGCCTGCGCGTCGCGCCACAGCGGCCCGGCCTGACCGTTCATCAGCTGCACGAAGCGGATGTAGGGCATCGACGACAGCACCATGAAGATCGCCCCGGCATACTGGATGGCGTTGCTGTAGGTGGCAAAAGAGGTATCGCGCGACGAAAAGCCACCGGTCGAGATGGTGGACATGCCGTGAATCACCACCTCGTTCGCGGGCATGCCAAGAATGGCATAGACCACCATGATGATCACCGTCAGCCCGCAGTAGAACACCAGCAACTGACGGGCGATGTCGGTGGCGCGCGGCAGCGCCTTGCCGAAGGTGTCAAAGCCTTCGGTGCGGAAAAACTGCATGCCGCCGACGCGCATGATCGGCAGGAAGATCATGGCGATGAAGGCGATGCCAAGCCCGCCCAACCAGTTCAACATGCCGCGCCACAGGTTCATGCCCAGGGGCAGGTCCTCGACCCCGACGATGACCGAGGCGCCGGTGGTGGTAATGCCCGACACGCCCTCGAAATAGGCATAGATCGGCGGCAGCCCCGGCGCGCCCAGCCAGAACGGCAGCGCGCCGAAGGCCGGCACCAGCGCCCAGACCGAGACGGTCAGCAGATAAGCCTGCCGCACATCCATTGACTGGCCAAGGCCATTGGCGGTGGCCATCGACAAGGCAGCACCGACCACGCCGGTCAGGATGGCCGATTGCGCAAAGGCGGCGGCATTGGGGTCGCCGCCGCGCCAGTCGATGATCGCGGGCGCCACCATCAGGATGGCAAGGACGATAAGGATTCGTCCGATCACATAGGCGACGGGGCGCAGGTCGATCATGGGGCGAAGGGATAGGGC
>JBATAV010000437.1:0-2128 GCA_049662025.1 Paracoccaceae bacterium
GCCGGTGCCCCGCCAACGGCCCGGTTATGGCTGGGGCTGCGATAGCCGGAACGCACGATCAGCGGCTTGCCGAGGCGGTTGCGCAGGGACTGCAGTTTATCCATCGCTTCGGTGTTGATCTTGATCGCGCCGGTTCCACGGCAGGCGATCTCGGCCGGGGAAAAGCTGGGCCAGCGCCAGGCGGATTCAGGCACGTCGCGGAAATGGGCATAGGTCGTGGTCGGCATGGTGGGTCTCCAGAAATGCAAAACCCGCCTCGAGGGCGGGTGGGGTGGGTCGGTCAGTGGTGGTCTTGGGGGTGCGTCAGTCGGTGCGGCCGCGCTGGAATGCCTCGAACATCACGTCGCGCATGGCGCGGATGTCGGTCTCGACGCGCTCCAGCCGGTCGGCGTCGGCCTTGCGGTCTTCAGCACGCTGCTTGTCGATGCGATCACGTTCGAGGTGCAGCTCGCGGTCGAGGCGTTCTAGCATCGCCTCGTTGGTAAAGGCTTTGCGCGTGACGGTGGCAGCGATGGCAAGGCTTCCGCCAAAGAGGGCGGTGATTGCCGCCGTAAGCCCATGTTCGCGGAAGGCCTGGCCGACCTCCTGCAGGATGGTGGTGCGTTCAGTCATGATGGTCCCTTCAATAGTCCGTTTCGAGATAGAGGCCCGCGCAGTCGTAGGCGACGGCGGCGGCTGTCGCGCCGGTGTTCAGATACAGGCGCGGTGACAGGAATTGCGTGTTGGCGGGCAGGTCGGCGGTGATCTCCTGTTCAAAGACAGCACCCGTGACCTCGTTTACCACCCGCACCCAGACGGAACTGCCATTCGGCGGGGCCGCGATGAACAGGGTCAGCACGCCGCCCAGCGCGACTGCAAAGGGTGCACCCATGTCCGTGAGGGTCGGCGCGCCGGTGCCGTCATTGGTGACCAACTGCCAGTTGGCGTGGGTGCCGCGCTGGAAACCGATGCCGACTGCGTTGATCACCGAAGCCAGCGTCAGCGTGGTGGCCAGCGCGGCAATAGAGCCGTAAAGGCCGAAGAACCCCATGCCGGTAGCTTGCAAGGTGGTCAGCGAAAGGCGTGTGACGAAGGTCCAGCCACCGAGGCCAGCCGCATTGCCACGCCAGCATGCCCAACCTGCTGATCGCTGTTCCGCAACTGAATCCACCACGGCAGCCGAAGTCAGACGCCAGCGCCGCATGGAGGCCGCGAGGTTCGTCGCGGCGAGCGTCGGGTGTGACACGGTGCCGACGTTGGTGATCGGCAGGCCTTCAGTGGTGATTGTGGTCGTGATCGACGGTGACCAGTTGGCTATGCGGTTGACGCCAAAATGCGGCTGCAGCGGAAAGTCCCGCCCCGAGGGCCGCATCACATCGATCCACGGCGCCCCTGCACGATTGCGCGCGTAGACCGAGGTCTTGCCCGAGGGTGGTGGGGTGGGCGCAGCGTTCAGACCCGGCAGGACGGTTGGCTGGGGCAGTTCGACCTGGCCACTGGCGCGGTCTACCAAGATGGCATCAAAGAACGTCGACCCGTTCGGGCTGACCTTGAAGCTGAAGTTGTCGTTGCCCAGAAGGCCGATCAGGGCGCGGGCAGAAAATCCCGTCTTGAAAGCAAAGGCGGCATCGTTCCCGGCAGCCGCCTTGTTGACGGTGGCTTCGATCCCCGCGCCTGCGTTGTTCAAGAGCACGGCGGGCGTGTTCATCGACAGGCGGTTGAAGCTGTCGGCCGTTGCCCCACCCAGCCCGAGCAGTTGTGCCGTCAGGTTCGCTTGGGGCATGCCGACCTGTGTGACGGCATTGGCGAAGGTCACCGTTGGCGTGTTCACGACCGTGGTTCCGCCCGCCCCAGCCGTGGCCGGGCCGATGTTGACGACGGTCGTCGATCCGGATGCGCCGCCGGTGCCGAGGTTCAGGGTCTTGGTCACGCCGGTCGGATTGACCCCAGTACCCATTCCATAGGTTGCGGCGGTGATCGCTGTGCCGATCGAGGCCGCCGCTGCCGAAACGGTGACCGTGCCAGAGGCTGTCAGCGTGCCTGTAATGGACACGGCGCCCGACGCGGTCAGCGAACCTGAGAAAGTCTTGTTGCCGATGAAGGTCTGCGTGCCAGCAAGGATTGCTAGTTCTGAAGATGTGTTCGGTAG
>JBATAV010000438.1:0-4067 GCA_049662025.1 Paracoccaceae bacterium
GATCTGATGCAGGTCGATCTGGGGGTCTTTGCCCATGACGAAGCGGCAGGGATTGCCGCCATGGTGGCGGAACTGCGGGCGCAGGTGATCCCTGATGGGGTGGATCTGCGGCTGCTGGTGCTGGCCAATGGCTGCGCCGATGACACCGGTGCGCGGGCGCAGGCGGCGGGGGCCGAGGTGGTGGATTTGGCGCAGGGTGGCAAGAGCCGGACCTGGAACCGCTTTGTCCATGACCTTTCGCGCGATGATGCCGATCTGCTGATCTTCTGCGATGCCGATATTTCCCTGCCCGAACCCGACGCACTTGCCCGGCTGATAACCGCGCTGGCATCGCGGCCGGCGCTGTGGGTGCTGTCAAGCCAGCCGATCAAGGACACCGCTTTGCGGGGGCCCCGGACATGGGTGGAGCGGCTGGCACTGAAGGCCTCGGGCGGTCTTGACGACTGGAAGACCGCGATTTGCGGCCAGCTTTACGCCATGCCCAGCCGCCGCGCCCGCCGCTTTCGCCTGCCCGTCGGGCTGCCGGTCGAGGATGGCTTTCTGCGCGCGCTGGTGCTGACCGATGGGCTGAGCGGCCCCGAGGAGTTCTCGCGGATCGACGGGCTGGACGGTTTGCGGCATCTTTATGCGTCCGAAACCACTCTGGCCGGGCTGATCCGGCATCAGGAAAGGATCGTGATCGGCTCGGCGGTCAATGCGGCGCTGTTTGCCCATCTGGGCGCGCAACAGCCCAAGGCGCGGCAGGCCGAATTTGCCCGGCTGGCCGGGGATGAGGCTGCCTTGCCCGGCGTCCTGGCCGCGCTGCTGCCGCGCCTGCCCTATGGCTATGTGCCGTATCACTTTTTGGTAAAACGTCTGGCGCGGGTGCGATTCTCTCGCCTTCCAATTGTATTTATTGGCTTTTTCTTCGATGCGATTGTCTTTGTCCGCGCACAAATCCGCATGTTCAGGGGCGCCGGGGCGGGCTTCTGGTAGGATTCTTCGCCTTTTTCCCCGGCCAATCACGGCAGCATTGTGGCATTAACGTGGCATTGTCCCGCCTTGCGACATGATTGGCAGGGGCGGGCGCATCGGGTATCGCCGCCAGCGGTTTTGGGATAAATCTGGCTGGCTGGACGGGGGCTTGGGCTGGCGCACGCGGGCGTGCATTCCCATATCCCTTCCGGCCGCAAGGACGGTGTGATGGCGAAGGACGATTTCCCCGGCGTGGCCGAGACCGACATAGCCATTGTCGGCATGGCCGCGCATTTGCCCGGAGCCCCCGACATTTCAGCCTATTGGGACAATCTGGCTACGGGGATCGAGTCGATCCGCGCCCTGTCCGAGGACGACCTTCTTGCCGCCGGTGAAAGCCCGGCCCGGATGCGCCGCCCGAACTATGTGGCCGCCGCCGCCATCTTGGACGGCCTGCCGGATTTCGACGCCGATTTCTTCGGCTTCAGCCCGAAAGAGGCGGCAATTCTTGACCCTCAGCATCGCCATTTTCTGGAAGTGGCGTGGGAGGCGCTGGAAAACGCCGGCCACCCGCCGGAACGCTTCAAGGGTGCCATCGGCGTCTATGCCGGCTGCGGGATGGGGTCGTATTTCTACTTCAACCTGTGTTCCAACCCCGATCTGGTCGATCAGACCGGCATGTTCCTTTTGCGCCATACCGGCAATGACAAGGATTTCCTGGCCACCCGCGTCAGCCATATCTTCGACCTGAAAGGCCCGTCGATCAACGTGCAGACCGCCTGCTCGACCAGTTTGGTGGCGCTGCACTATGCATCCCAAGCCCTGCTGACTGGCGAATGCGACATGGCCCTTGCCGGGGGTGTCACCATCGAGTTGCCCCATGCCCGGGGCTACCTTCACCAGGAAGGCGAGATTCTGTCCCCCGACGGCCATTGCCACGCCTTCGACCACCGGGCCGAGGGCACGGTGTTCGGCTCGGGTGCGGGTTGTGTGGTCTTGCGGCGGGCGCGCGATGCGATCCGCGATGGCGATCATATCTGGGCCATTGTGAAGGGATCGGCGGTCAACAACGACGGCGCGGCCAAGGCGGGGTATCTGGCCCCTTCGGTTGACGGGCAGGCGGCTTGCATCGCCGAAGCGCAGGCGATTGCCGGGGTCAGCGCCGACAGCGTGAGCTATGTCGAATGCCACGGCACCGGCACATATCTGGGCGATCCGATCGAGGTGGCAGCCCTGACGACGGCGTTTCGTGAGACCACCGATGCGGTAGGGTCCTGCCGCATCGGCTCGGTGAAAACCAACATCGGCCATCTGGATACCGCCGCCGGGGTCGCCAGCCTGATCAAGGTGGCGCTGTCGCTGCATCACCGGCAATTGCCGCCCTCGCTGGGGTATGAGGCGCCGAATCCGGCGATTGATTTCGACACCTCCCCATTCAGGGTGAATGACCGTCTGACCGACTGGCAGGCCCCGGTTTTGCGGGCCGGGGTGAACAGCCTTGGCGTCGGCGGCACCAATGCGCATGTGGTCTTGGAAGAGGCGCCTTTGCGGGCGGCCTCGGGGCAAAGTGACTGGCCGTTCCAGCCGATTGTGATCTCGGCGCGGTCCAAGGCGGCGCTGGACGGGCAGGCCGCGCGGTTGGCGGCGCATCTGCGCGCGCATCCCGAGCAGCCCTTGGCTGATGTGGCTTGGACACTGAAGGAAGGCCGCCGGGCGTTCGACAAGCGCCGCGTGATGGTGGCGGGCAGCCATGACGAAGCTGCAAGCCAGTTGGAAGGCGCCGACCCGCGCCGGGTGTTCTCCCACGAATTTCTGGGTGAGGCGCCTGAAGTGGTCTTCATGTTCCCCGGCGGTGGGGCGCAATTTGCCGGCATGGCGCGTGATCTTTATGAAACCGAACCGGTCTTCGCCGATTGGATGGACCGGGGCCTTGCGGTGCTGCAGCCGCAACTTGATTACGACATCCGCGCGCTCTGGCTGCCCGCAACGGGCGCGGAAGCGGCTGCGGATCAGGCGCTGAAGCGGCCCTCGGTGCAACTGCCGCTGATCATGATCTGCGAATATGCGCTGGCCAAGCTGTATGAAAGCTGGGGCGTCGCGCCTGCCGCACTGGTTGGGCACAGCATGGGCGAGAATACCGCCGCCGCGCTGGCCGGGGTGATGAGCTATGAAGATTGCATCGGCCTCGTGCTCTTGCGCGGGCGTTTGTTCGACACCATCGCCCCCGGTGGCATGCTGTCGGTGGCGATGGATGCGGTTGATCTGCGGCCGCTGCTGACCGGCGATCTCGACATGGCCTCGGTCAACGCAGCCGGCCTGTGCGTCGTCTCTGGCCCCGATGCCGCACTGCTGACGCTGGCGGCCGATCTGGGCGCCAAAGGCGTGGAAACCCAGCGCATCGCCATCGACATCGCGGCGCATTCCCGGATGCTGGAGCCGATCCTGACCCGCTTTGGCGACTTCCTGCGCGGCATCCGGCTCAGCCCGCCGCGCGTACCCGTTATCTCCAACACCACAGGCAAGCCGCTGACCGATGCCCAAGCCATGGACCCCGGCTATTGGGTGCAGCACCTGCGCAATACGGTGAACTTCCGCGCTTGCATGGAAACGCTGACCGCCACGCCGGGCCGCGTCTACATGGAGATGGGGCCGGGTCGGGCGCTGTCATCGCTGGCGCAGGCCAATGGGGTCGGCACCGGGCAGGTGATCCCGGCGCTGCGGCACCCTGAACAGAAGATGGCCGATGACGCCTGGCATATTGCCAGCATTGCGCGACTCTGGGCCTGTGGCGTGGCCGTGGATTGGGCACCGATCTGGGGCGAGGCCCGGCGATTGCGCGTGCCGTTGCCGGGATATGCCTTCCAGAAGAAGCCCTATTTCATTGAACCGGGCCGCCCGCAGGAGGCAGAGGCCGAGGCCCTGCCCGCGCGGATGGATGACATCGCCCGATGGGGCTGGCGTCCGCATTGGCGCCCCGCAACGGCGGGGTTCGATATCGACGATCTGGCCGAGGCCGCGCCCCGGACCTGGCTGGTTTTCACCGATGAGGCGGGGCTTTGCGCCGCTGCTGCCGCCCGATTGGTCATGGCGGGCCACCGCGTGGTGACGGCTGT
>JBATAV010000439.1:0-4253 GCA_049662025.1 Paracoccaceae bacterium
GTGTGGCGCCGTGCGACCAGCTTTGGCTGACGCTGACCAATACCTCGGGCAAGGCGCAGGACGTCAGCGTCTTGTATTTCGCCACCGATTTTACGGTGCAGCCGATCTGGCCGGTGGAAAACCTGTCCAATCGGCTGGAGCCGGGCGAAAGCGCGACGGTGGGCCTGCAGATCGCCCCGGACAGCACGGCGGGGCTGGAGGAAATCTGGGTGCTGGCGGTGCCCGAGGATGAAACCGGCGGCCGGGTCGATCTGACCCGCCTGGCCGGCATGGAGATGAGCCGCGCCTATGCGGGCGCATCAGATGAGATGACAATGTGGCTGGAAGGCCGCATGATCGACCCCGAAGAGGCCGCGCTGCGCGGGTTCTCGGTGAAACCTGCGCCGCTGACGATGATCCGTCAGGTGGTACGACTGAAACCCGGGATGGAGTGATCCCGTATTTGAAGATGGAGCCTTGAATATGAAACGTCAGGTTTTGAGTACGGCATTTGTGGCCCTGCTGGCCGTCTTTGGCGGCTTTGCGGCCGGGGCCGAGGACAAGGTGGCGGATTTCGCGCTTCAGGATGCGACCGCTGCGACGAAGGATTCTCCGTATGACTATGCCAAATCCGGCAGGAAGGCCGAGCGCGCGGCGAAAGAGGCCGAGGCCGGCGCCAAGGTGATCGGCGGCGCGGTTGCGGCCGAGGGTGCCTGGCCCTGGCAGGTGGCGCTGGTGTTCAGCGGGATGCCGGTATCCTCGGACAGCCAGTTCTGCGGCGGCTCGCTGGTGATGGATACCTGGGTGCTGACGGCGGCGCATTGCGTGCACTGGGCCGACAAGTCAGGCACCTGGGCCGATATCGACCCGAAGACGATCTCGATCGTGGTGGGAACCAACAAGCTGGACGGCTCGGGCGATGTGATTCCGGTGGAAAAGATCATCCGCCACCCGTCCTATTCCGGCGATCAGTTCGACTATGACATCGCGCTGATCAAATTGACGCGGGCGCCGACGGTGCCCTTCAAGACGATCGAGGTGCCGGATGCCAACTTTGGCTCGGTTCTGAACCAGCCCGGCATCACCACCATTGTCACCGGCTGGGGCCTGCAGAACGGCGGCAAGATGTCGCCCGACCTGCGGCAGGCGCAGATCCAGGTGCTGGACCGCGAGATGTGCAATACCGCGATGCTGGAAGCCCGCGCCGAAGAGGCGGCCAAGGGGTTTTCCTATGCCGTCGATGTCTTTGCGCTGAAGGAAGACGATGCCTACGCGATCTGGGATCAACTGGTCGGCAAGGCGCCGAAACCGCTGAGCGAGAACATGATCTGCTCGGGCACTTTCGAGGGCGGCAAGACCAGTTGCAACGGTGACAGCGGCGGGCCTTTGGTGGTGCCGCTGGAGGATGGCAGCTACATCCAGGCCGGGATCGTCAGCTGGGGCCTGACGGCAAGCTCGGGCGTCGGCTGCGAGGAAACGGCGACATTTTCAGCCTATACCGACATCTCGCATTTCCTGCCCTGGCTGAACGAGGTGCTGACGGCCAACCCCTGACGCGGCAGCGCAGGATTGAATGACCACGGGGCTCCTCTGGCCAGAGGGGCCCCGATCCTTTGTGCGGGTGTCGGCGGTGGGGTCAGACCAGCTGCTCCCACAACCCCCGCATTGCCGGTTGTTCCTTCATATCGAAAATCCGCTGCCGCCAGGACCGCAGCGCGCGGTGCCGCAGCCGCACCAGAATTCCACCCGAAGCGTCGTTCAGCCCGCGCACCTCGTCGCGGATCGCATCGGCCAGGTGGGCCAGCGTGGTATCTTCTTCGCGGTTGACGTTGCGGCGTTTCCAATAGTCCAGCGCAATCGCCCGGTCGGGGTGCGACGACGACCCGCGCGCCGATTTCATCAGAAAGCTGTCGCTGTCCTTGACCATGTAGTGGTTGATCTGCGCCAGCCCGTAGGGTTCGGGGTCCGACACCTGAAAGCCGCGCACCGTCACATCCTGGATCAACCGGCCCGAGCCGTTGCGGATGACCCGGTCGCCGCTGGTGGCCCGCTTTGGCATGTGGATGCCCGGCAGCTGATAGCTGGCGGTGCGGAAAAGCGTCTTCACCGGCATCGGATAGCGGGCGGGCAGGGTGATCTCGTTGGCCATGGTGAAGCGTTCGGTCACCATCCGCTTGTCCAGCCGCCGCAGGCTGGAATTGCCGAAGATGCGCCAGTTCAGCCGCACTTCGTCGGCGTCCTCGACCGCGCCGATCAGGTCCTGCACCTGGCCTTGCCCGGTGTTCACCGCCAGGAATTCGTCGCCATCCAGTGCCATGCACCACTTTGCCC
The DNA here is from genome assembly GCA_049662025.1 of Paracoccaceae bacterium. Taxonomy (GTDB): domain Bacteria; phylum Pseudomonadota; class Alphaproteobacteria; order Rhodobacterales; family Rhodobacteraceae; genus Pseudogemmobacter. The sequence continues at coordinate 2,311 of JBATAV010000439.1, forward strand.
GGGCATATTCCGGCAGCCGCCCCGCACGGCGATAGGCGCGGTTCTGGAAGTTGGCGCGCACCCAGGGTTTGCGGAAGTTGTTGTTGAAATAGCGGATGACGCCCATTTCCTGCAGGGTCCAGAGCGTGCGTTCGGTGGTGTCGAAGCTGTCGTTTTGAAACACCACGATGTCGGTGAACCCGATCATCCGGTGATAGCAGACCCATTCCAGGATGTTGGGACCTTCGTCCTTGACCGTGGTCACCAGCATGACCCGATCGTCGCCGCTTTCGCTGCGTTTCATATGCCTGTCCTTGCCTCATGTGGTGCGGACTACATGGCCCGCGCCTTCATTGAGGCCAAGGATGCAGGCCATGGCGGGGGTCGGGCAAGGAAAACCGGCCTCGCGAATCGGCCTTTGCGTCCAAGGCGTTGCCGCAGGGCAACGCCAAGGGCTGGGCATGCAAAGGGGCCCGGACCATGCGGTCCGGGCCCCTTGTCGCCCATCTTGTGGGCGGCTTGGTCAGTTCGTCATCAGGTAGTAGCTGTTGCGGCTTTTGCCGGTGTTTTCCACGGTGATGTAGAAATACCCGTCCCAGGCCGGCACGAAATCGCAATAAACTTGGTCGGAACGGCTGGTGTCATAGCAGATCACGTTGCCGTTCTCGTCGGTCAGCACCATGTCGAGGTTGCTGTCGCCATCGCCGACCACGGCGATTTCGGCGTAGGAGTTGCCGTAGAACGGCACTTCCCAGACATCGACATTGCCGCCCGGCAGGCGCGACAGCCAGCTGACCGAGCCGCCGATCCGCCCGCGCGAGCCTTCGGCCTCGGCGTCGGAAATGATGCCTTTCAGCGCCTCGTCGTCGCCGGCCAGTTCCATCGCCTTGGCAAACATCTGCGCCGCGGTTGCGGGGGCTTCGGCCTTGCCTTCATCGTCGGAAGTGGCGGACAGGAAGGTGGCCTTGGCCACCGGGCGCGGCTCGTCATTCATGATCGGTGCGGGGGCGGCGGGCACCGCGGCAGGGGCGGCTTTCTTGCGGGTGGTCTGCTGGTCAGCGCCTTCAAGGGTGATCAGGCTGGCGTCCAGAATGGCGGGTTCCCTGGTCTCACCCTCGGCCGATGCGGCCAGTTTGGCCGCCGTCAGCACGGTCAGCGCATCGCCCGATGCGACGCCCATCTCGTACAGCTCATAGGCCATCGACATCGTCGCGGCCGATCCGGGCGTGCCCGTTTCGGCGGTGGTGACGTTCGATCCGGTCTTGTCCTGCGCAAAGGCGGAAACCGACAGTGCCACCAGCGCGGTGGTGGCCAGCGAAAGCGAAAGGGCTTTGAGTTTCATGATCTTGTCCTATGGGTTGGCAGCCCGAGATGGGCGGTATTGCGCAATGTTGGCATTCCGCGCGGGGTTTGGAAAGATGGCATGGTGTGACAAATGCGGTCACCTGCGGCGCCGGTCGGCCCGCCGGCCAGCCCGCCGGTCAATTTGTCATCAGCGCATAGGTGTTGGCGGCGGTGCCCCGGTTGGTCACGGTGATGGTGAAATAGCCGTTCCAGGCCGGGGTGAAGGCGCAATAGGCCTGATCCTCGGGGCCGGTTTCCAGGCAGGCGACGGCGCCGGTTTCATCGGTGACGCGCAGGTCAAGGTTGCCGCTGCCATCGCCCAGGACAGCCAGTTCGGCGCGGCTTTGGCCGAAGAACGGGATGCGCCAGCTGTCGGTTGCGCTGGCGGGAAGGGCGGAGCCTGCCACGCTGACATGGCCCAATGCGGCAGGGCCGCGGGCCAGCCCCGCCTCGATATCGGCGGCAAGGTCTGCCAGCGCCGGGTCGCCCTCGGCCATGATCATGGCCAACGCCAGGGCAGCGGGCGAGGCCGGATCGCGCGGCAGGCCGGTCGGGGCGGCGGCGTCTAGCGGTGCGGTGCCGTCGCCCGATTTCTGCCAGCCGGTCGCCGCCCGCAGGTC
>JBATAV010000440.1:0-2807 GCA_049662025.1 Paracoccaceae bacterium
GGCGAGGGTCCGGCGGCGCGACTTGTCGTGGAAAGTCGCGCGGGCTCTGCCAACCTCGCGGAAACCGCCGCCTTCATGGACGACCAGAAGCGCATCCTGATTTTCTCCGATGCCGGGGGCACGGGGCGCAGCTATCACGCCGATCTCGGGGCCAAGAACCAGCGCCTGCGCGTCCATTACCTCCTCGAACCCGGCTGGAAGGCCGACGCCGCCATCCAAGGTCTGGGCCGCACCAACCGCACCAATCAGGCGCAGCCACCACTGTTCCGGCCGGTAGCCACGGATGTGAAGGCGGAGAAGCGGTTCCTCTCGACCATCGCGCGCCGCCTCGACACGCTCGGCGCCATCACGCGCGGCCAGCGCCAGACCGGCGGGCAGGGGCTGTTCCGGCCCGAAGACAACCTCGAGAGCCCCTATGCCCGCGACGCGCTGCGCCAGCTCTATCGCCGCATCTATCGCGGCGATGTCGCGGGATGCTCGCTCGGGGCCTTCGAGGATGCCACCGGTCTCAACCTGACCGATGACAACGGGCTGAAGGATGACCTGCCGCCGATCACGACCTTCCTCAATCGCCTGCTCGCGCTGACGATCGACATGCAGGCCGTGCTCTTCTCAGCCTTCGAGGAATTGCTCGACCAACGGATCGAGGGAGCAATCGCGGCCGGGGTCTATGACCTCGGGCTCGAGACGCTGCGCGCGGAGAGCTTCCGCGTGACCGACGCCCGGGTGATCTACACCCATCCCGGCTCCGGTGCCGAAACCCAGCTCCTGACCATCGCGGAAAAGCGGCGTAACACGCCGACTTCGGTTGCCGATGCGCTCGACTGGCTCGACGATCCAAAGGCACGCCTCCTAGTCAACAGCCGCTCGGGCCGGGCCGCCGTGCAGGTGCCCGCAACCAGCCTGATGCTGGACGATGGCACCATCGAACCGCGTCTTCGGCTGATCCGCCCGACGGAAGCCAGCACGGTCCCAGCCAAGGTCATGGAGGATACCCATTGGCTGGAAGCCGACCGCGCGGCCTTCGCCGCCGCATGGACTGCGGAACTGGCCGAGGTGCCGGAGTTCTCGGAAGCCACGCTCCACATCGTGGCGGGCCTCCTGCTGCCGATCTGGAAGCAGCTTCCGCAGGACGGAACCCGCGTCTACCGGCTGCAGACCGATGACGGCCAACGCATCATCGGCCGCCGCGTCTCGCCCGCTTGGGTCGCGATCACGCTGGCGGACGACGCGCCGAAGCTGATGGCCGCGCAGGTCCATGCCCTCGTTCTCGAGGGCAAGACCGTAGTGCGTCTGGCCGAAGGGATGGAGTTGCACCGGTCCCGGGTCATGGGCGTCAACCGGATCGAGCTGTCCGGTTTCTCCGAGGCTGCTAAGGACCGGCTCAAGGCCGATGGCTTCTTCTCGGAGATCATCAGCTGGAAACTCCGCCTGTTCTGCCCGGCGGATGCGAGAGGGATCGCCGTGCTTGATCACCTGCTTGCGCGCTTCCACATCCAGGGTCTACATGCACGCAAAGGTTGTTGAGTATGCGTGCCATGTCCTTGGAAACAGAAGACCTGTTGCGAGACCTCTCGCAAATTGCCGAAAGCGTCTGCCGCCACTATCTTCCCGCAGGGAGGCGGGAAGGTTCTTACTGGATGGTCGGCGATTTGCAGAACAATCCAGGGAGATCGCTGTTCGTCAGGTTGACCGGCCCCACCTCTGGGCCGGGTGCCAGAGGCAAATGGACCGATTTAGCCACGTCGGAATTCGGTGATCTCCTTGATATCATTCGCGAACGCACGGGGATCACCCGCTTTCCCGACCTTCTGGCCGAGGCTCGCGCACATCTTGGCCGTCCGCAGCCGGTTCTCCCGGAGGTCACAGTGCAACGGGCGGCAAAACCCCCAAGCGGCACGCCCGAGGCGGCATCGCGCTTGTTTGCAGCCTCAACGCCTTTGGCGGGATCTCTGGCCGAGGTCTATCTGCGCTCCCGGGGCATCACCCAAAAGGTGCCGAGCGCAACCCTGCGCTTCCACCCGAAGTGCTGGCATCGGGATGAGGGTCAGACCAAGCCTGTCCCCAGACCGGCATTGATCGCGGCGGTCACCGATGGGGCAGGGGCCTTGCAGGGCGTGCATCGCACCTGGTTGTCGCGTGACGGTCAGGACAAGGCTGCTGTCGACACACCGCGTCGGGCCATGGGTTACCTTCTTGGCAATGCCGTCAGGATCGCCCCTGCAGATCAAAGCCTCGTGCTGGGCGAGGGCATCGAGACCATGCTGTCCGTTCGTGAGGCGGCGCCTTCCTTGCCCGTCTGGGCGGCACTCTCTTCGGGTCACCTCGGAGCCGTCAATTTGCCGGACGGATTGCAGCGCCTCTACATCGCCATCGACCGCGATCCGGCGGGGCAGCGGGCGGCGGAACGGTTGAGCGCCAGAGCAAGCGAGGCCGGAATTGCCGTTCGGGTGCTGGAACCGCGTCTTGGGGATTTCAACGATGATCTCCGTGCCCACGGCGCTGAGGCGCTGCGCCAGCATCTGGCAAAGCAGATCGGTCCAGAGGATCAGCATCGGCTGAAGATCTGAGCTTTTGAGCCGCAACGGCAGTCAGAGGTCGGGACCGAGGTCAAACATCGCTGGAGAAACTGGGTCGCATCTTTTGCCCGCGTCCCGGCTGTCAAACCCGCGCAGGCATCCGCACGTCCTTCAAGAGATGGGCAGGCGGCCGTCAAAGGTGCCGCCCCTTCAAGGACGGGGGGCGACTGATTTCCGCCGGCGGGGACGAGCCCCGCCTTTGCATCGCGAGGCAAATCAGCCGCCCCC
>JBATAV010000441.1:0-2943 GCA_049662025.1 Paracoccaceae bacterium
ACGCCGGGCAAGCCCATGCAGAATGGCTTCGTCGAAAGCTTTGACGGTCGCATGCGCCCCTCTTGTGCAGGTAAACATGCACTGCCGGGCAGGGGATGAACTGCTGAACGAGCACCTGTTCGACAGCATGCGCCATGCCCGCAATTTCGGGGCGGCATGGCGCGACGACTTCAATCACCACCGCCCGCATTCCGGCCCCGCTGGCCTGACACCGCGGGAATACGCTGACCGATCAAAGGAAGATCAAAATATGAAAAGTGCTAACCTATAAATGGGGACTCTCAGGGGAGCAGGTCAGGGCCGGCCATACTGCGGGAAACGATGGGCGAAGATCATCATCGTGGCCGAAGACAACCCGCCACGGATGAGCGGCGGCCCAAGGCACAATACGGCGTCTTCGTCGGCCATCTTTCTCCCGTACCCGCGACCGCCTTATGGAAGCAGGACGGTCGATCCCATGGTGCGCCGCGCTTCAATGTCGGCATGCACGGCACCTGCTTCGTGCAAGGGTCGGGTGTTGACTATGTCAAGCCGCAGCGTGCCGTCGGCGATCCGGGCAAACAGATCCGCGCTGCGGGACAAAAGTTCGGCCCGGGTGGCTATATAGTCGAACAGCACCGGGCGAATGGCGGTCAGCGACCCGGCGGCCAGATCCGACAGGGCGAAATCGCGGATCATTCCAGAAGACTGGCCGAAATTCACGAGTACCCCGCGGCGGCGCAGGCATTTCAATGACCCGCGCCAAGTGTCGGCGCCAATCGAATCGTAAACTGCGGCACATCCGGCTCCGCCGGTCAGCCGCGCGACCTCGGCGACAAAATCACCGGCCCGATAGTCGATGACTTGGGCGTAGCCATGCTTGCGCGCCAGCGCCACTTTCTCGGGTCCGCCCGCCGTACCGATGGCCGTTGCGCCCAAAGCGGCAAGCCAAGGACCAAGCAACAAGCCGACGCCGCCGGCAGCGGCATGGACCAGAACGGTGTCACCGGGTTGCACGGCATAAGAGGCGGTCACAAGATATTGGGCGGTCAACCCTTTCAGCAGGGCGCTGGCGATGGCGCTGTCCCGCACCCCATCGGGCAACGGCACCAGCCGGGCGGCGGGCACGACGCGGGTCTCCCGATAGGCCCCAAAGGGCAACACATAGGCCACGCGGTCGCCCAGACGCAGATCGGTGACGCCTTCACCGACCGCCTCGACCAAACCCGCGGCTTCGGCACCGGGGATCATTGTGGCTTCGGGCCATGGGTAAAGGCCCGAGCGGTAGTAGATGTCTAGGAAGTTCACCCCGATGGCGCTGTGGCGCACCAGCACCTCGCCCGCGCCGGGCCGACCGTCGGGCAGGTCGACCCATTCCATCACCTCAGGTCCGCCCGGTGCCCGCGCCACAAGTGCCTTGCCCATCATCAACCCCTCAGCGCAGGAAAGCCTCGTCCACCGGCAATTGCATTGCGGTGACGAGGTGGTTGGTCTGAGCGGCAAGGCCGATGACGGCCAGCAACTCAGCGTGCTGCGCATCAGTCATGCCCTTGGCCCGTGCCGCAGCGGTGTGGGAATGCACGCAATACTGGCAGGCATTGGCGGTGGAAACCGCGATATAGATCATCTCCTGCACCACCGGCTCCAACACCGTATCGCCGGTCATCACCACCTTCAACTGACCCCAGGTGCGGTCCAGCAAATCGGGGTGATTGGCCAATCCGCGCCAAAAGTTGTTGACGAAATCCGATTTCCTTGTGGCGCGGATATCGGCAAAAATACGCGCCACGACGGAGTTTGCCGCTGCCTCGTCATCGGTCCAGAGTTTTACGGTTGCCATGGTGTTTGCCTTTCAGGAATGTGCCCAGTCAAAGTACAGCGCGCGCGCTTTCTTGGCGATCGGCCCGAAGGCCAGCGTTCGGCCTTCAAAGCCGATGCAAGGCACCAGTTTCGAGATGTTGCCGGTTGAAAATATCTCGTCCGCCTGATGGAAATCATCCACCGTCAGGGTGACCTCATGCACCGTCACCCCTGCCCCGCGCAAAAGGCCGATCACCCGCTGGCGGGTGATGCCGTTCAGGAAAGTGCCGTTCGGCACCGGGGTGAACACTTCATCGCCTTTGGTCAGAAAAACATTGGCGGTGGCCAGTTCGGCGACGTTGCCATTGGCATCGCAGGTCAGGGCGTTCTGGAACCCGCGCCCCTGCGCTTCGCGCAGCATCCGGGCATTGTTGGCGTAAAGACAGGCCGCCTTGGCATTGACCGGCATCACCTCCATCGTCGGGCGGCGAAAGCGGGTCGTGGTCAGGGTAAAGCCGGTCGGCTGCGTCATCGGCAGCGCCTCCAGACACAGCGCGAAATCGGTCGAGGACGGGTCGGCAGGCAGAACACCGGGGCCAGAGGTTTCGGCCCAATACATCGGGCGGATATAGGCATCGGTTCCGGGCGCGAATTTCTTCAGCCCGTCGCGGGTCAACTGCTCGATCGCTTCTCCGGTCATCGTCGGCGCCAATGCCATCGCCAGGGCTGAATCGTTGACGCGGACCGAGTGGCGGTCAAGATCGGGTGTGACCCCTTCGAACAACCGTGCGCCGTCAAACACCAGACTGCCCAACCAGGTCGCATGCGAAGAGGCGCCCAGGATGCGAAGGTCGCCCTGATGCCAGTCGCCGCGCCAGTATGTCCAAGTTTCCGCCATGGTGTTCTCCTTCAGTGAACCGCCGCATACATGATCTTTTCTTCGCTGGCCCCGATGGGGGACAGCTCTTCGACGATGCGGCCCTGTCGGCAGACCAGAATCCGGTCCGACAGGTTCAGCACCTCGGGCAGGTAGGATGAGATCATCACGACGGCCAATCCGGCATCGGCCAGATCGTTGATGATCTTGTGAATTTCGGCGATGGCGGCGACATCCACGCCGCGGGTGGGTTCGTCAAAGATCACCAGGCGCGGCTTTTGTACCAG
>JBATAV010000442.1:0-1585 GCA_049662025.1 Paracoccaceae bacterium
GCAACTCTTCCATTCAGGAGGTCGCCTTGGAAGCCACGACCAATACCCCCAAACGCACCCGCACTGTCCGCGCCAGCCACCCCGCGAACGCCTTCCGGCAAGAGCCACCCGGCCTTGCCCGATCGACCTTCGGCTTTCTGGACGATGACGACATCGGCTGGCTGAAAGCACGGGTCGAGGATGTGCTGGCCGATTACGGCGTGGCGATCCTGCACCCCGAAGCCCACAGACGCTTTCTGGCCGCAGGCGCCAAGCCCGGCAAGGATGCCAACCGCATCCGCATGCCGCGCGAACTGATCCGCGAGGCGATGGCGGCGACGCCCAAGACCCTGCGTCTGGGCGGCAAGGAAGAGCGGTTCAACATCGACCTGCCGCGCGCCGACAAGGGCTTCATCATGCGCACCGGCACCGGCGGGCATGGCTATGTGAACCCGCGCGACACCAAATATCGCAACATGGACCTGACGGCGGTGAACGAGATCGCCGCCGTGGCCAACACGCTGGACGAGGTGGGCTTCATCGCCCACCCGTTCGTGCATGGCGTGCCGGAAAAGACCGCCGACATCCACAGCTTCGGCCGGCTGATCGCGCGGACCGGCAAGCATGTCTGGATGCAGCCCTATCAATGGGAGAATGTCGAATACCTGATGAAGATCGCGGCCATCGCGGCAGGGGGCGAAGACCGCTTGCGCGCCAACCCGATCACCAGCTGCATCACCTGCTCGTTCACGCCCCTGGAATTCAAGTACATGGACACGCATGTGATCATCGAGGCGGGAAAATACGGGGTGCCGCTGCACGCCTGCTCGCTGCCCTCGTCGGGCGGCACGGCGCCGTTGTCGGTGGCAAGCATGGCGGTGATGGCGGCGGCCGAGATCGTCGGCATGACGGTGATGGCGCATATCCTGGCGCCCGGCACGCCGGTGATTGCGACGCCCTTGATGTTCACGCTCGACATGCGGACCGGGTCGGCGCTGCAGTCTTGCGTCGAAAGCCTGCAGGCGGCGAACCTGTCGATCCAGTTGATGAAACGCGGCTGGGGCATGGTGGCGCATACCTATGGGTCGGGGTCGGACACGCCGGATGTGGATGTGCAGGGCATGGCCGAACGGTCGCTGCTGACGCAGGTGGTGGCGCTGGCAGGGGCCGATATTCTGGGTGGGGTGGGGCAGCTGGAATGCGCCACGGTGTTCAGTCCGGTGCAGGCGGTGCTGGACAACGAGGTGGGCGCGATGATGCGGCGGTTCATCCGCAAGCCCAGCCTGGACAAGGAGGCGCTGAACTGGGACGAGATGATGCAGATCCGGGCCGGCGGGCATTTCCTGGATTCCGCACATACCATCGCCACCTGCCGCGACCAGCTGCAGCCCCGGGTGTTCAAGCGGCAGGGACGCGACGACTACGAGAAGTCGGGCCGCCGGACGGCCTTCGACGAAGCGCGCGATGCGGCCCTTGCGGCGATCGCTGCGGCCCCGGAAGAGGGCCTGCTGTCATCCGAGCAGGAGCGCGAGATCGCAGCGCTGGCGGCCCACGCCGATGTGCATATCGTCGCCGCCTATGCCGGCGCGGTCTCGGTGATCTGAGG
>JBATAV010000443.1:0-2160 GCA_049662025.1 Paracoccaceae bacterium
GCGTACACGCGCTGGCCATCGTGGATCCCTCGGTCAACCTTGGCGAAGGCGCGGCCATCGGTCCCTTTGTCACCATCGGCCGCGACGTGCGGATCGGGCCGGGCGCCCGCATCGCCAGCCATGTCTCCATCGCCGAAGGCGCGCAGATCGGTGCGGGCGCGCTGATCCTGCAGGGCGCCCGCATCGGCGCCCGCGTCACCATTGGCGAGCGGTTCATCTGCCAGCCGGGTGCGGTGATCGGGGCAGATGGCTTTTCCTTCGTCACGCCCGAGAAATCCGGCGTCGAAGAGATCCGCGAAACCCTGGGCTCCCGCGCCGGCATCCGCGACCAAAGCTGGACACGGATACATTCACTTGGCGCTGTAACCATCGGGGATGATGTTGAAATCGGCGCGAATACCTGTATCGACCGGGGTACGGTGCGCGATACCGTCATCGGCGCGGGCACCAAGCTGGATAACCTTGTCCACATCGGCCACAACGTCCAGGTCGGCCGCGATTGCCTGCTGTGCGGGCAGGTCGGCATTGCCGGATCGGCCCGGATCGGCGACCGCGTGGTGATGGGCGGCCAATGCGGCGTCAACGACAACATCTTTGTCGGCAATGACGTGATCTGCGGCGGGGCGACCAAGATCTTCACCAATGCGCCTGCGGGGCGGGTGCTGCTGGGCTATCCGGCAGTGCGGATGGAAACCCATGTCGAGATGCAAAAGGCGCTGCGCCGTCTGCCGCGTCTGGCCGCCCGGGTGGCAGTGATGGAAAAGACCCTGTCCCCGCGCGTGAACGAAGACTGAGGCCGGGATGGGTGACGGGATCGAGGCACGGGTTATCGCCATCCTGGCCAGCCAGGCGCTGATCGACCCTGCGGTTATTGCACCGGAGGCAACTCTGGACAGCCTCGGCCTTGACAGTCTGGGACTGGTCGAGGCGATCTTCGCCATCGAAGAGGCCTTTGGCGTATCGGTCCCCTTCAACACCAACACGCCCAAAGCGTCGGATTTCGATATCAGCACGGTCGCCTCGGTTGTGCAGGGCGTGCGTCGGCTGGTGGCGGCAAAGCGGTGATGCGCCGGGTCGTTCTGACCGGCGCGGGCACGGTGAATGCGCTGGCGGTTGATGTGCCCGGCACCCTGGCGGCGCTGGCGGCGGGGCGCACAGCAATCGGTCCGCTGGACTTTCCCGATGTCGACCGGCTTGCCATCCGCATCGGCGCGGCGGTGCGCAACTGGCCGGGGGTGCCGGGAATGACCTCCCGCGATGCAGCGCTTTGGGATCCGTTTACCCGTTATGCGCTGGCCGCCGCCGACGAGGCGGTGGCGATGTCGGGCCTTGCGCCCGCCGATCTGGTGCGGGCCGGGGTGATCATCGGCACGGCGGCGGGCGGCATTTCCACCTGGGAAGAAAACTACCGCGCCGTCTTTGCCGAAGGCCGCGACCGCGTGCCGCCGCTGGTGGTGCCGCGTCTGATGCACAACGCCGCCGCGTCGCATGTCTCGATCCGGCACGGGTTGCGGGGGCCGTCGTTTTCCGTCTCATCCGCCTGCGCCAGCTCCAACCACGCCATCGGGCTGGCGTTCCAGATGATCCGTATGGGCCAGGCAGATGTGATGCTGGCGGGCGGGGCCGAGGCGATGCTGTGCTTCGGCGGCATAAAGGCCTGGGAGGGCCTGCGCGTCCTGGCACCCGACGCCTGCCGCCCTTTTGATACCGCCAGAACCGGCATGGTAATCGGCGAAGGCGCTGCCGTTTTCGTGCTGGAAAGCGCCGACCGGGCTGCCGCGCGTGGCGCCCCCGTGCTGGCCGAAGTGGCGGGGTTCGGGATGACGGCGGATGCCCATGACATCGTGGCACCCTCGGTCGAAGGCGCGGTTGCGGCGATGCGGGCGGCGTTGGCCGATGCCGGTCTGACAGCGGCGGATCTGGGTTATGTCAACGCCCATGGCACCGGCACGCTGGCCAATGACCGGGCCGAAGCAGCGGCTTTGCGGAAGGTTCTGGGCGGGGCGGCAGCCGGGGTTCCGGTCGGTTCCACCAAGGGCGCCCATGGCCACGCAATCGGCGCCACCGGCGCGATCGAGCTTCTGGCCTGCATCCTGGCGCTGCGCGATGGCTTGGTGGCACCCACGGTGGGCTGCCGCGCCGTGGCGGACGACCTCGGGC
>JBATAV010000444.1:0-4629 GCA_049662025.1 Paracoccaceae bacterium
GGCCAAGGGCGGCGAAGTGCAGTTCAAGGTCGAAAAGGCCGGCGTGATCCATGCCGGGATCGGCAAGGTCAGCTTTGGCGAAGACAAACTGGCCGAGAATATTCGTGCCTTCGTTGACGCCGTGACCAAGGCGCGCCCGAATGGCGCCAAGGGCACCTATGTCAAGAAGGTCTCGCTGTCGTCGACCATGGGCCCTGGCGTGTCGGTTGACCTGTCAACCACCGCTTTGGCGTGACCTATTGGTAGGATGGGCAATATTGCCCATCCTACGCAAGAATTCCCGACCCTTCGGGGAAGGGATGGCAGGGCGGAAACGCCTTGTCCTGTCCGAGACGGCCGGGGGTGCGCAAACGCCTTAATCATCCGGCCTGAGATGGGGAAAGAGACGATGTCGCCTGCAAAGGTGATCTTGGACTCGGGACCCTGGCGGACCGATGCGTGCCCTAGTTCTGGGGCCCGTAAATAAGAGCCGGGGGGAGACCCCCAACCTTGGAGTGAAACTGTGGATAGAGCCCAGAAAGAGACGCTGGTCGAGGAACTCGGCCAGATCTTCGCAAGCTCTGGCGTTGTAGTGGTTGCCCACTACGCGGGAATGACGGTTAAACAGATGCAGGACCTGCGCGCAAAGTTGCGCGTCGTTGGCGGGTCCGTACGCGTTGCCAAGAACAAGCTCGCCAAGATCGCCCTGGAAGGGAAGCCCGCTGCAAAGATGGGTGACCTTTTGACGGGCATGACCGTGATGTCCTACTCTGAAGACCCCGTGGCTGCGGCCAAGGTCTGCGAGGCCTACGCCAAGACGAACGACAATTTCGTCATCATTGGTGGGGCCATGGGCGACACGATCCTGGACCTGGCCGGTGTGAAAGCCGTGGCCGCCCTGCCGTCGCGTGAAGAGCTGCTTGCTCAGATCGTGTCAAGCATCGGTGCGCCCGCCTCGAACATCGCTGGTGCCATTGGTGCGCCTGCTTCGAATATCGCAAGCATCCTGTCGACCATCGAGGATTAGGCAGCCGCCTGATCTTCGCGTCTCGCGTGTGGTTGACCGCACGTCGTTGGAACCCATCTTAATATACGGAATGAGCAAATGGCTGATCTGAACAAACTCGCCGAACAAATCGTTGGTCTGACCCTGCTGCAAGCGCAGGAACTGAAGACCATTCTGAAGGACACCTATGGCATCGAGCCGGCCGCCGGTGGCGCCGTCATGATGGCTGGCCCGGCCGCTGCCCCGGCTGCCGCTGCCGAAGAGCAGACCGAGTTCGACGTCGTCCTGACCGACGCCGGCCCGAACAAGATCAACGTGATCAAGGAAGTGCGCGCGATCACCGGTCTGGGTCTGGTCGAGGCCAAGAACCTGGTCGAAGCTGGCGGCAAGGTGAAGGAAGGCATTTCCAAAACCGACGCCGAAACGATGAAGAAGAAGCTCGAAGAGGCTGGCGCCAAGGTCGAGCTGAAGTAATCGGTCGTGCGGGGCAACCCGCATCCCTGATTTCCGGCTGGGGGCGGAGCGATCCGTCCCCGGCCAAATCGCGTCTTGAAAGGGGCTTTCGCGGTGAAAGCGTCTTTCCGGGTGCGATGACAGGTTCGGGAGCCGCCTGACGGGACAGGTGGCAGGTATGGAACCTGAGATCCCCTCTGCCCTTGCGGCGCGTCTTCCGTGGCCCGACGGAAGCCCGCGCCGGGGAAAAGATGAAAGGTTACGATGAGCATGGCGCAAGCTGCTTACGTTGGTCAGAAGCGTATCCGCCGCTATTTCGGCAAGATCCGTGAAGTCCTTGAAATGCCGAACCTCATCGAGGTTCAGAAGTCGTCTTACGACCTGTTCCTGCGGTCGGGCGAAGGCGACAAGCCGCTGGATGACGAGGGCATTCAGGGCACGTTCCAATCGGTGTTCCCGATCAAGGACTTCAACGAAACCAGCGTGCTGGAATTCGTGAAGTACGAGCTGGAAAAGCCGAAGTACGACGTTGACGAATGCATGCAGCGCGATCTGACCTATGCCGCACCCCTGAAGGTGACGCTGCGTCTGATCGTGTTCGATGTTGATGAGACCACTGGCGCCAAGTCGGTGAAGGACATCAAGGAACAGGACGTTTACATGGGCGACATGCCCCTGATGACGCCGAACGGCACCTTCATCGTGAACGGCACCGAGCGGGTGATCGTTTCCCAGATGCACCGGTCCCCCGGCGTGTTCTTCGACCACGACAAGGGCAAGACTCATTCCTCGGGCAAACTGCTGTTCGCCTGCCGCATCATCCCCTATCGCGGCAGCTGGCTGGACTTTGAATTCGACGCGAAGGATATCGTGTTCGCGCGCATCGACCGCCGCCGCAAATTGCCGGTGACGACGCTGCTCTACGCCCTGGGCATGGACCAGGAAGGCATCATGGATGCCTATTACGAGACCATCAGTTTCCGCCACGTCAAGAACAAGGGCTGGGTCACCAGGTTCTTCCCGAACCGCGTCTCGGGCACCCGCCCGACCTATGATCTGGTCGATGCGGCTTCGGGCGAAGTGATTCTGAAGGCCGGCGAAAAGGCCACGCCGCGGATGGTGAAGAAGTGGCGCGAAGACGGTCAGGTGACCGAGCTTCTGGTGCCGTTCGACCATATCCTTGGCCGTTATGTCGCCAAGGACATCATCAACGAGGAAACCGGCGAGATCTGGGTCGAAGCCGGTGACGAGCTGACGATGGATTATGACAAGGACGGATCGCCGAAAGGCGGCACCGTCAAGGTGCTTCTCGATCAGGGCATCACCGACCTTCCGGTGCTGGACATCGACAACATCAACGTCGGCCCCTATATCCGCAACACCATGGCGGTGGACAAGAACATGGGCCGCGACACCGCGCTCATGGACATCTACCGCGTCATGCGCCCCGGCGAGCCGCCAACTGTCGAAGCCGCATCCCAGTTGTTCGACACGCTTTTCTTCGACAAGGAGCGGTATGATCTGTCGGCCGTGGGCCGGGTCAAGATGAACATGCGGCTCGATCTGGGCAAGCCTGACACCCAGCGCACGCTGGACCGTGACGATATCGTCGCCTGCATCAAGGCCCTTACCGAGCTGCGCGACGGCAAGGGCGAGATCGACGACATCGACCACCTCGGCAACCGCCGAGTGCGTTCGGTCGGCGAACTGATGGAAAACCAGTATCGCGTCGGCCTTCTGCGGATGGAACGCGCGATCAAGGAGCGGATGTCGTCGGTGGAAATCGACACGATCATGCCGCAAGACCTGATCAACGCCAAACCCGCGGCGGCTTCGGTGCGCGAATTCTTCGGCTCCAGCCAGCTGTCGCAGTTCATGGACCAGACCAACCCGCTTTCGGAAGTGACGCACAAGCGCCGCCTGTCGGCCCTTGGGCCGGGCGGTCTGACCCGCGAACGCGCAGGCTTCGAGGTGCGCGACGTGCACCCGACCCACTATGGCCGGATGTGCCCGATTGAGACGCCAGAAGGCCAGAACATCGGCCTTATCAACAGCTTGGCGACCTTTGCGCGGGTCAACAAGTATGGCTTCATCGAGACTCCGTATCGCAAGGTGATCGACAACAAGGTGACCGACGAGGTCGTCTACATGTCGGCGACCGAGGAAATGCGCCACACCGTGGCTCAGGCCAACGCGGCGCAAGACAGCGAAGGCCGGTTCACCGATGACCTGATCTCCAGCCGGAAATCGGGCGAATTCATGCTGAACCCGCCGGACGCAATCGACCTGATCGACGTGTCGCCGAAGCAGCTGGTGTCGATTGCGGCCTCGCTGATTCCGTTCCTTGAGAATGATGACGCCAACCGCGCGCTGATGGGCTCCAACATGCAGCGCCAGGCAGTGCCTTTGCTGCAGGCCGATGCGCCCTTTGTCGGCACCGGGATCGAGGCGGTCGTCGCCCGCGACTCGGGTGCCGCGATCATGGCGCGCCGCGCCGGTGTCATCGACCAGGTCGACGCCACCCGTATCGTCGTGCGGGCAACCGAGATGCTGGATCCGGGTGAGCCGGGCGTCGACATCTACCGCCTGCGCAAGTTCAAGCGTTCCAACCAGTCGTCCTGCATCAACCAGCGCCCGCTGGTGAAGGTGGGCGACGTGGTGAAGCGCGGCGAAGTGGTGGCCGACGGCCCCTGCACCGACTTTGGCGAACTGGCCCTGGGCCGGAACATCATCGTCGCCTTCATGCCGTGGAATGGCTACAACTACGAAGACTCGATCCTGATCTCTGAGCGCATCCTGCGCGACGACGTCTTCACGTCGATCCATATCGAGGAATACGAAGTCGCTGCCCGCGATACCAAGCTGGGGCCGGAAGAGATCACCCGCGACATCCCGAACGTAGGCGAAGAAGCCCTGCGCAACCTCGACGAAGCGGGCATCGTCTATATCGGCGCCGAAGTGCAGCCGGGCGACATTCTGGTGGGCAAGATCACCCCCAAGGGTGAATCGCCGATGACGCCGGAGGAGAAACTCCTCCGCGCCATCTTCGGTGAAAAGGCAAGCGACGTCCGCGACACCAGCCTGCGGCTGCCTCCGGGCGCCTTCGGCACCATTGTCGAAGTCCGTGTGTTCAACCGTCACGGTGTGGACAAGGACGAACGCGCCCTGCAGATCGAGCGCGAAGAAGTCGA
>JBATAV010000445.1:0-2015 GCA_049662025.1 Paracoccaceae bacterium
CTGGAACTCGGGGCCACCGAGATCGACCTCCACCGCGCCATCGCCCGCCACCCCGGTCTTGCCGCCATCGCCGTCATCCATTGCGTCGGCCCCCGCATGCAGGCGCTGTGGCAGGCGCTGCCGCGCGGCCAGCGCGGTGAATGGGTGGAAACCGCCCCCGAACTGGCGTCCCACGCCCGCAGCCTGTTCGACGCCGGCGATATCGTTCTCGTGAAGGGCTCCAAAGGCATCAAGGTCAGCCTCGTCGTTGACGCCCTGCGGAGAATGGGTCAAGCCACGCCCCAAAAAGAAGGAACCGAATGAATGCTGTATTGGCTGGCAGGCCTGTCAACCGACGGAGGTTTCTTCAACCTTTTCCGCTACGTGACCTTCCGCGCCGGCGGTGCCTTCATCACCGCCCTGCTGTTCGGCTTCATCTTCGGCCGCCCGCTGATCGACCTTCTGCGCCGCAAACAGGGCAAGGGCCAGCCGATCCGCGATGACGGCCCGCAAAGCCATTTCTCCAAGGCCGGCACCCCGACCATGGGCGGCCTGCTGATCCTGTCGGCGCTGATGGTCTCGACTGTCCTCTGGGCGCGGCTGGATGTGCCCTATGTCTGGATCGTGGTGCTGGTGACCCTGGGCTTCGGCATCATCGGGTTCGCCGACGACTACGCCAAGGTGACCAAACAGAACACCAAGGGCGTCTCCTCGCGCATCCGCTTTGCGCTGGGCCTGGTGATCGCGGGCCTCGCCTCCTACGCCGCCGCGCGCTTTCACCCCGAGGCGCTGACCAACCAGCTCGCCTTCCCCTTCTTCAAGGACGCGCTCCTGAACCTCGGCTGGTTCTTCGTGCCCTTCGGCATGGTCGTCATCGTCGGCGCCGCCAATGCGGTGAACCTGACCGACGGTCTTGACGGGTTGGCCATCATGCCGGTGATGATCGCCGGCGGCACCCTTGGCATCATCGCCTATGTCGTCGGCAACGCCAATTTCTCGGAATATCTCGGCGTCCATTACGTCCCCGGCTCGTCCGAGTTCCTGATCTTTGCCGCCGCCCTCTTCGGCGGCGGCCTGGGGTTCCTGTGGTATAACGCCCCCCCCGCCGCCGTCTTCATGGGCGACACCGGCAGCCTCGCCCTCGGCGGCGCGCTGGGCGCCATCGCCGTCTGCACCAAGCACGAGATCGTGCTGGCCATCGTCGGCGGCCTCTTCGTGGTCGAGGCCCTCAGCGTCATCATCCAGGTCCTCTACTACAAACGCACCAAGAAACGCATCTTCCTGATGGCCCCTATCCACCACCATTTCGAGAAGAAAGGCTGGGCCGAGCCACAAATCGTGATCCGTTTTTGGATCATTTCGCTCATCCTCGCGATGATCGGCCTGGCCACGCTGAAGGTGCGGTAGGGCGGGGTTCACCCCGCCATACTTACCCGCCCGCGCAACCCCGTAGGGCGGGGTTCACCCCGCCAACTTCCCCACTTCCTTAACCATTCCAGACAGGTAAAGTGCTGAGGAATACTTAGGGCTAGTCGATGGTTGAATTCTTTTTCCAACATCAAGTTGCGATCAGTATCCTTGGAACCCTTGTGACAGTGGGCGGCGCAGGTTTTGGTGTGATCAGCTGGCTCATCTTCCGCAACAAGCCGCTGAGGATCGAAGTCGCCAACCCCGAAGCCTTGACCCCACCACCCCGCGCAAATCTCATCGAAATGACCCAGCGCGAATTCATCGCTCTGACAAAAGAATGGCGCGATCAGGCCTATGCGGAGCGTGACAAGGCCCACGGCGCTGAACGCGCGGCCCTCGAAGACAAAATCGCCGACCTGAACCGCCAACTCGCAAACCCGGAAGAGGCACTTGCCCAACTCCACGCCAAAATCCTTAGGTTGGAAGAAACCCTCGACGGCCTTGGCAACAACATCAGCGGCGACCGCATCGCCGCCGCCAAAGCCGCAATGGAACAGGGCGATTTCTCCCTCGCCGACGCCCTCTTCGCCGAGGTCGAAGCCCGCGAAGAAATCGCCGTCCAGAAC
>JBATAV010000446.1:0-2681 GCA_049662025.1 Paracoccaceae bacterium
ATCAGGCGGTGGGCGAAAGGGCGGCGCGCGACCGGCTGGCCGCGTTTCTGGCCGGGCCGGTGGCGCGGTATCGGGAGGATCGGGATTTTCCGGCGCTGGCGGCGACTTCGGGCCTGTCGGAGAACCTGACCTATGGCGAGATCGGGGTGCGCGAGGTCTGGCATGCCGGAATGCAGGCGCGGGACGAGGGTGCGGCGGGGGCGGAAACCTTTCTGAAGGAAGTGGTCTGGCGCGAGTTTGCCTGGCATCTTCTGCACCATTTCCCCGCGCTGGCGGCGAAAAGCTGGAAACCGGGATGGGAGGCTTTCCCCTGGCGCGGTGACAACGTGGATGCGATGCGCTGGCGGCACGGCATGACCGGAGAGCCGCTGGTCGATGCCGGGATGCGCGAGATGTATGTCACGGGCCGCATGCACAACCGGGTGCGGATGGTGGTGGCGAGCTACCTGACCAAGCATCTGATGACGCATTGGCGGGTGGGGCTTGACTGGTTCGCCGAGTGTCTGACCGACTGGGATCCGGCGGCGAATGCGATGGGGTGGCAATGGGTTGCGGGTTGCGGCCCGGATGCGGCGCCATATTTCCGGGTGTTCAACCCCGATGGCCAGGCCGAAAGGTTCGACTCGGGTGGCACCTATCGTCGCCGCTGGCTTGCCGAACCCGAGGCCTCCCCTTCACCCGAGGCGCTGTCCTATTTCGCTGCGGTGCCGAAGACCTGGCAGTTGGACCCGCGCGCGCCCTATCCCGCACGCCTTGTCGCGCTGGCCGAGGGCCGCAACCGGGCGCTTGCCGCCTATGGGGCACGAAATACTTGAGCAAAGGCCCGAGTTCTGGAACCATGGTGGCGCGCCGGGAATCCGCTGGGGAGGGTGGGCGATGGAGGTGCTGACGACGACGAAGGGCCAGGCGAACCTGCCGCGCCATTTTTCTGCGGTGCATGAGGTGGCGTCGCGACTGGCCGAGGGGCGGCTGGATTTCGTGCTGCCGGACGGGCGGCGGTTCCGCTGTGCCGGGCGGCGACCGGGCGAGGTGGCCGAGATCAGGGTGCTGAACCCCGACCTTTTCGCCCGCATGCTGCGCGAGGGCGAGTTGGGCTTTTGCGAGGCCTATCTGGACGGCTGGTGGGACACGCCGGATCTGCAGGCGTTATTGGATCTGGTGCAGCGGCCCGCCAATACGCCCGTCAACAACGGCTATCCGGGGCAGCGGCTGTTCCGTGCCGTCGAGCGGCTGCGGTTCTGGCTGCAGACCAACAGCAAGCGGCAGGCGCGGCGCAACATCGCGGCGCATTACGATCTGGGCAATGACTTCTACCGGCTGTGGCTGGACGACAGCATGACCTATTCCTCGGCCCTGTTCGCCAGCCCGCAAGACAGTCTGGAGACCGCGCAGCAACGCAAATACGCCTCGATGGTGGAGCGGATCGGGGTCAGGCCCGGCGACCATGTGCTGGAGATCGGCTGCGGCTGGGGCGGATTCGCCGAATATGCCGCAAAGCGCGGTTTGCGGGTGACGGCGCTGACGATTTCGCAGGCGCAGCACGATTTCGCGGTGGCGCGGATCGCGAAGGCGGGGCTTGCGGACCGGGTCGACATCCGCTTGGAGGACTATCGCGACGAGACCGGGCGCTATGACGGCATCGCCTCGATCGAGATGTTCGAGGCGGTCGGAGAGGCCTATTGGCCAGCCTATTTCCGCACCCTGCACGACCGGCTGAAACCCGGCCGCAATGCCGTGCTGCAGGTCATCACCATCGCCGAGGCGCGGTGGGAGATGTACCGTCAACACGTTGATTTTATTCAGCGTTTCATCTTTCCAGGAGGCATGCTGCCAACCCGGACGCGGCTTTGCGAAGAGGGCCAGCGCGCCGGTCTTGCGCTGCGCGACGCGATCACTTTCGGGCAAAGCTACAGCCTGACGCTGCGCCGCTGGCGCGAGGTTTTCGCCGCCCGAAGGGACGACATCCGCCGCCTGGGATTTGACGAGAGATTCCGCCGGATGTGGGATTTCTACCTAACCTCTTGCGCGGGCGCGTTTCACGGCGGAAACTGTGACGTGACGCAGATCACGCTCAGCCGACCGGAAGTGTAAAGAATGCCGACAGCCGCCAAGTTGATAGCCGCCCTTTGCTTTGCTTGCGTGGGGTGGCTGGCCGCCAATGCCCATATCCCTGCATTGGGAGAAAACGCCGCCTTCGGCTTCTTCCGCGAGATCAGCGCGATGCTGGGTCTGATCGTGGGCTGGCGGGTGATGGGGTCGCGCGTCGGCCAGAACTATGGCGAGGCGATGGGCAGCGGGTTGCTGACGTCGGTGGTGCTGACCTTCGTCGCGCTGCTGGGCTTTTCGACCTACATGATGATCATGCAATCGACCAAGATGGTCTATGACGGCCCGATGGACGCGGTGCTGGGCATCTTTGAATACATGATGGAAAACGGCCGCAAGATGCTGACTTCGGGGGTGCTGGGGGTGCTGATCGGTGGCGGGATGCTGGGCGGGGCCCTGTCGGAATGGACGGCGCGGCGCTGGCGCTAGGGATGGATGATCTGGTTGCAAGCGCGGTTCGGGGCGATGCCGCCCCGGATAGTGCCGAGGCGCTGGACCGGCTGACGTTCTGGCAGGCCGCAACGGGTGGGCAGGTGGCACCAAGCCTGGCCCTGGACCGGCGGCTGGCTGGCGAC
>JBATAV010000447.1:0-2035 GCA_049662025.1 Paracoccaceae bacterium
AATTTTCTTGCGGCGTCAGCCCCGGACAAGGGCTCTTTGGCGGACTTTCGGCGCCGGCGTGTAGAGTCGTACCGCCAAAAGCAACATCGCAAGCCCGGCGTAGATCAGGACTTCCACAGTCCAGACCTTGGCCAGAATCACCAGATGCAGCGCACCCATCGCAAGCGCGGGGTAGGCCAGCCGGTGCAGCCGGGTCCAGGACTTGGGGCCCAGCCACCTAATCGCGGCGTTCGACGAGGTCAACGCCAACGGCAACATCGCCAGAAGCGCCCCGAAGCCAAGCAGCAGGTAGGGGCGCTTGGTCAGGTCGGCCACGATCTGCGACCAGCGCAGGCCCATGTCCGGCCACAGCCAGATGGTGAAATGCAGCGTTGCATAGAAGAAGGCCAAAAGCCCCAGCGCGCGGCGGAACTTCAGCAGGTTCAGCCCGGCCCTGCGCAGCGGGGTGATGGCCAGCGAGGCCAGAAGAAACCGCAACGCCCATTCGCCCAGCGACCGCTCCATGGTCTTGACCGGATCGGGCCCAAGGCCGCCGCTGACCACTAGCCAGATCAGCCAAAGCGCGGGAATCGCCCCACCAAGGTAAAAGACCCAGGTCGGCAGGCGGCGGGCAAGACGGTTCACGCGGTCCATCAGAAGTCCGCCGTCAGGTCTTGAGCCGCATACATCTGCGCCACATATTCGCCATAGCCGTTGAACTTGACCGTGTCCTGACGACCGCCGAAGAAGCCCGATCCGATGCGGCGTTCGCTGGCCTGGCTCCATCTGGGGTGATCGACCTCGGGGTTCACGTTGGCGTAAAACCCGTATTCCTGTGGTTGCAGCATGTTCCAGGTGGTTTGCGGCTGGTTGTCGGTCAAGGTGATGCGGGTGATCGCCTTGATCGACTTGAAGCCGTATTTCCACGGCACCACCAGCCGGATCGGCGCGCCGTTCTGGTTTGGCAGTGCCTCGCCATAAAGACCGGTGGCAAGGATGGTCAGCGGGTTCATCGCTTCATCCAGCCGCAATGCCTCACGGTAGGGCCAGTCGATGAAGGGGCTTTTCTGGCCCGGCATCTCTGCGGGTCGCACCAGGGTCTCGAACGCCACGTATTTCGCGCCGGGTTGCACACCGGCACTGTCCAACAACGCCGAGAGCGGAAAGCCGATCCAGGGCACGACCATCGCCCAGGCTTCGACGCAGCGCAGCCGGTAGATGCGTTCCTCCAGCGGGTGCAGCTTCAGGATGTCGGACAGATCGCGTGTGCCGGGCTTGTCGACCATCCCGTCGATGGTCACCGACCACGGATCGGTCTGCAGGCCGCCGGCATAGGTGGCCGGATCGTCCTTGCCGGTCCCGAACTCATAATAGTTGTTGTAGGTGGTGATGTCTTCCAGCGCATTCGGTTCTTCCTCCGTTGAATACGGGCTTTTTGCCGCCTCGACCCTGGCGAAGGCCGGTGTGGCGGTCAGCGCCATGGCCCCGGCGATCAGCTGGCGGCGGTTCAGGAAGGCGGCCTTCGGCGTCACATCAGGCCAGCGCAGGTCCGGCTGGAAGAAACGGGTCATCACGAGCTCCTCGGTTTCAGCGTCTTATCGCAATACGGCGCGTCAGGCCATTTGGTTGCAGCCGCTCACGCATCTGTGCTTGGCGGCCCGAGGCGGAAGACGGCCGATGTGGCAATTGGGGCGCCTTCGATGCCGGATATTCCGTCAGGTTGCGCCCCGAGAACAGCAGGGAAGGACCCGCCCCATCGTCCGATTCTGGCCGCAGTGGTGCTGTCGTACGCAACCTGCGCCGCAACCGCAGACCAGCCACCGGCGATCCGTCAGGTCGAAGGCAGTCTCGACAACATGACCTTCGCTGTTGAAGGCTCAATCGTCAGTGCAGAGCTGGTGGTGGATCGGCGTTGTTGCGGAACTGACGCCTGAGACATGACTTCCCGTTTCCCCGCTGACGTCAGGCCACGCGAACGATCTCGGCGGTGCCGAAGGCCTTGAGGCATCGCATCCGTTGCCCCCGTCTCGGCTTGCAAGCACGCCTGCCAGGCAAC
>JBATAV010000448.1:0-5491 GCA_049662025.1 Paracoccaceae bacterium
GTCCGGCTGGCCACCACCACGCAGCGCGGATCGCGGGCGCCCAAGGCCCAGGCGTTCTGTTCGATCGCCAGCAGGTCGATGCGGCGCTGGGTGGGTTTGTGCCCGGTGACGGCGCGCGGGAAATCCGGCAGGCCGACGCAGAAGATGGCCGGCACGCCCGGCGCCAGAAGGGCGTCGATGCGGGCGGAAAGATCAAGAGCGGACAGGGTGGCGTTATCCAGATAGACCACCAGCGGATGCACCGCATCGCCCTCGACACGCAGGGGCACCTCGGCCCGGCTGCGAACGATTTCGACGCCCAGCGCATAGGGGCCGACATCCAGCTTTTCGATGCGGACAAAGGCGCGCATCGCCTGCGGTTCGGCCAGAACCCGCTCGGCCACCCGTTCGGCCAGCGTTTCCAAGAGGTTCAGCCGTTCGGCCGCCAGCTCATCGGCGATGGCTTCGGTGATCCGGTCATAGGACAGGATGCGGTCGACGTCATCGTCCAGCGGCGCGGGGGCGGGGCGTACCTCGACCACCACATTGAAGCGCAGACGCTGCTTGTGGCCGCGTTCCTTCTGAAAGGCGCCGATGTCGGCCTCGACCACATGGTCGCGCAGCGAGATGCGGTCGCGCGGGTCGGCGCTGGCCGAGGCTTCGGCGCGCTCTTCGGGATGCGCGAAGGCAAGCTTGGTGTCGGTGGTCATCGCGGGCCTTTCCCGGCGGGTCGGGTTCGGGCGCAGTTTACCGCGCGCGACCGAAAGGGCCATGCCTCAACACGCCAAGCTTGGCAAGAAAATCGACACGCGCAGGTGTGGCGAAAGTTCAGGCGCCGGGCTGGCGATAGAAGATATGGGCGCCGATGGTCGCGGTCTTCTTGAATTTCTTCGCCCATTTCGGCCGCACCGCGCGGGTGTGGAAATGGGTGGCCCCGGCGGTCAGGGTCCGCGGCGCGCCATCCAGCATGACGCGGGCGATCCGGGCAGCCCGGTCACGCGCGCCCTTTTCGCGCATCTTGTTGGAATAGCTGTCGCAGGCATAGGAAAAGGCGCAGGCGCCGCTGCCGCGCTGATGCACCACACCGCAGACCGAGCGCGGGTATAGCCCGCTGTCGACCCGGTTCAGGATCACCTCGGCCACCGCGAACTGGCCCTGCAGGCTTTCGCCGCGCGCCTCGAAATACAGCGCCTCGGTCAGGCATTGCCAGTCGTCGCCGCCGGTCGGAGCGGGCAAGGACATCAGCCAGGCCAGGTCATAGCGCACCACCGGATCGAATTTCGGGGTGATCTTCTTCAGCGCCACCTTTGCGGGCGGCACCGGCTGTACCGGCACCAGCTTGGCGGGGCCATTGGCAATCGCGCCCAGTGCGCCATCGGGCAGATTGCGCAGCCCCTCGCGCTCCAGCCCCAGAAGATCGCCCATTTCAGACGCGATGGCGCCCGAAGGGTCGTTCTTGGTGCTGACGGTCACGTCGGCGATGGCAGTATTGGCGAAGATGCAAAAGGCCAGCAGGCCCACACCCGCTTGCTTAACCAAGCGTATCATGGTCGGTCGTCCCGGATCGTTTCCCCCAGACGCAACGGTTTCCCATCACGAACAGGCGACGGGCTTAGGGCGGTTTACCGGGGGCGGTCCACGGGCTGGTGCGGAAAAGTCACAACTTGAATGCGGCAATCGGCGGGAATCTGCCGAAAAAGTTCATGTTTCAGATTAGGAAACAATTCCAAACACATGATATTGTGTGGAATTAACTATGCCCCACACGATCTCTCAGGGCCAGGTGTGCGGCCGCAAGTCGGGCCATCGGCACCCGATAGGGGCTGCAAGAGACATAATCGAACCCTGCGCGGCGGCAGAAATCGATTGATTCGGGGTTGCCGCCATGCTCGCCGCAGATCGACAGGGTCAGATCGGGACGGGTGGCGCGACCGCGTTCGGCCCCCATCAGCAGAAGTTCGCCGACCCCGTCCACGTCCAGAAACTGGAACGGATCTTCGGGAAAGACGCCCTGCTGGACGTAGGTATTCATGAACCGCCCGGCATCGTCGCGGCTTAGCCCATAGGTCATCTGTGTCAGATCATTGGTGCCGAACGAGAGAAAGGCCGCGTGCTGGGCGATTTCGCCCGCCCGCAGGGCCGCGCGCGGGGTTTCCACCATGACGCCCAGCTTGTAGTCGAAATCGGCCTTGGCCCTGGTGCGCACATGGGCGGCCACCGCGTCGATGCGGCCCTTGACCATCTCGACCTCGCGCCGGGCCGAAACCAGCGGGATCATCACCTCGGGTACCACGGGCGCACCGCGCCGCGCGCATTCCAGCGTGGCCTCGAAGATCGCCTGCGCCTGCATGTCGTAGATTTCCGGCAGGACCACGCCCAGCCGCACCCCGCGCATGCCCAGCATCGGGTTCACTTCGCGCAAGGCCTCGGCCCGGCGGGTGACTTCGCTCAGGGGCCGGTCCAGCGCCTCGGCCAACTCACGCAGGCCCTCGCGGTCATGCGGCAGGAATTCGTGCAGGGGCGGGTCGAACAGGCGGATGCACACCGGCAGGCCCTGCATGATCTCGAACAATTGCACGAAATCGGCGCGCTGCATCGGCAGCAGCCGGGCCAGCGCCGCCGCGCGGTCGCCCGGCGTATCGGCAAAGATCATCTCGCGCATCACCACCAGGCGGTCTTCGTCGAAGAACATGTGCTCGGTGCGGCAAAGGCCGATGCCCTGCGCCTCGAACCGGCGCGCGGTGGCGGCATCGGCGGGAGTGTCGGCATTGGCGCGGACGCCGATGTCACGGAACTGGTCGGCCCAGCTGAGCAGAAGCTTGAACGATTCGTCCAGCGCAGGCGGCAGCATGTCGGCAGCCCCGGCCAAAGCCTCGCCCTTGGAACCGTCCAGCGTGACCACATCGCCTTCGCGGAAAACCCGCCCGTCCTGCGCGGTCAGCTTGCGTTCGCGCGGGTCCAGCCGCATGTCGTTGGCGCCGACTACGCAAGGCAGGCCCAGGCCCCGCGCGATCACCGCCGCGTGGCTGGTCATGCCGCCGCGTTCGGTCAAGACGGCGGCGGCGGAATGCATCCCGCGAATATCTTCGGGCGCGGTTTCGCGGCGGACAAGGATGCAGGGCTCTCCGCGCGCCGCCGATGCCTGTGCCGCGTCCGAGGTGAACACCAGCTTGCCCGTCGCCGCCCCCGGAGACGCGGCAATCCCGCGCGCGAACACGTCGCGGGGGCCGCGCGGGTCGACCTGATGGTGCAACAGTTCCGACAGCGCGCGGGGTTCCACCCGCAACACCGCCTCGTCCTTGCCGATCACCCCGTCTTCGGCCAAGGCCACGGCAATCCGCAGCCCTGCCTGGGTGCTGCGCGCCACCTTGACCGCGTCCAGCACGGCCAGTCGACCATCCTCGATGGTGAATTCGATCTGCATTTCCTCGCGCAGTTGCGCCCGGCAGGTGGCGCCAAACTCCACCAGTTCGGCAAACAGCACCGGCGCCGCGTCTTCCAGCGAAGGGCCGCGCTTGTCCTTGGTCAGGAACAGCGCCTCTTGCACCTTCAGCGCGTCGCGGCCCTGGGATTGGCCCAGATAGCGCCCGGTCACCTGCGGCGCACCGGTCACCGGATCGACGAACTGGATCACGCCCGAGCCGGAAATTCCCTGCCCGATGCCTTGCGCCATTTCCTGCACCACCAGGCCCAAGGCAGCCTCTTCCGGCGCCCCCTTGGCTTGGCGCAACAGGCGGGCCGATGTGCCCTCCCAGGCCCGCGCCATGCTGCGCAGGACTTCGGACAGTTGTTTGGCGGGGTCTTGCGGGAAAGGGTCGTCGGTTTCGATCTCATAGAGTTTCAGCACTTCACGCAGCGCGCCGGGGCCGGGTTTGATGTCTTCGAACACGTCCGGATCAAGCCTGGCAACGTGAATCGCGTAAGCTTGGACGAACCGAACATAGAGCGCGTCGGCGGCGGTTTCGCCATGGGTTTCGGCCAGTCGCGCGTGCCGTTTGGCGTTCAGCCCGATGTTCAGGATGGTTGCCGGCCCGCCCCAATCGGGGTTGGCCGGGCTGGGGCGCACCGAGATCAGCGGCCCGTCGCCGAAACTGTCCAGAACGCCCGCGGCATCCACCCCATGCCCTGCTGCAATGGCGTGCACGGTATGGGCGGGCAGCGCCACCGATTTCGGCACTGGCAGGTCCAGCCGGATCAGCCGCTGCAGGCATTTGGCACGCCAGCCGTGATCGTCCGTCGCCACATTGGCGGACGGAGAGATCTCCACATACTCGGGAATCGGGTCGTGTTTCTGCACTGCGGCACCTTTCGCGCGCCGCAGCATACGCCGCTTGGGCTTTCGCGCAAGCGTAACGTGGTAGCAGGCTTAGCCCTCGATGCGCGACAGATCAGCGACGCCCGAGCAGATGGTGCGGATGCGGTTGAGCAGGTTCAGCCGGTTGCGGCGCAGGATGGGGTTGTCGGCGTTGATCTGCACGGCGCCGAAAAAGGCGTCAATGGGCGCGCGCAGGGCGGCCATCGCGGCCATGGCGGTGCCGAAGTCTTCGGCGGCCATGGCGGGGGTGATCCTGGCCTCGGCGGCGTCGAGGGCGGCGAAAAGGGCGGTTTCCTCGGCGGTTTCGGCAAATTTCGGATCGGCGCCGAAGGAGTATTCGACACCATCCTTGGCCTCGGCCTGGTTGAGGATGTTGTTGGCCCGTTTATAGCCCTGCAACAAGTTGGCGCCGTCTTCGGTTTTCAGCGTATCCGACAGCGCGGTCGCACGTTTGACCAGCAGGGTCAGGTCATCATTGCCGGGCATGGCGATGCAAGCGTCGATGATGTCGTGGCGGATGCCCTGGTCTTTGAGGAAGACTTTCAGGCGGTCGTGGAAGAAGCCGAGGAGGTCGGGCAACGCTCTCGACACCGAAACGCACCAAGGGAAAGGCCCGGCATATGTTTCAATCGTCCGATCCAAATATACGTCGATATCTTCATCTGGGTGGCGATCGGGTTTCTCGATCAAGTGATATGAAACGTTGTCGCTGCAGCTATCACTTTCCTTTTGCCACTCTTGAGTGTCGTGGGTCGACTTGAGGATCGCAAACGCATCAATTGGCTTATCGCCGATCCTTTCGCGAACATACCAAGTCACAATTTGAGCTAACTCTGACCAGCCGGAATGATGATTAACAAGCGAGCGTTCAAGCAGTGCAGCGAGAGACGCCCGCACCCCATTCTCCCGCACCAACCGGATTACCCCCAGCGCCGCCCTCCGCAACGCAAAGGGATCTTTGCTGCCCGTCGGTTTCTCATCAATCGCCCAGAACCCGGTCAGCGTATCCAGCTTGTCGGCCAGCGCAACGGCGACCGAGACCGGGTCGGAGGGCACCGAGTCCCCCTCGCCCTTCGGTTTCCAGTGGTCACGGGCGGCATCGGCGATGGCGGGCTTTTCGCCTGCGGCCAGCGCGTAGTAGCGGCCCATGACGCCTTGCAGCTCGGGGAATTCGCCGACCATGGCAGAGCGCAGGTC
>JBATAV010000449.1:0-2005 GCA_049662025.1 Paracoccaceae bacterium
GCACGGATGCTGCGCCGCGTGGTAGGGCCGAAATCGCCGTCGAGCGGGCCATTATAGAGACCGTTCTCGGCCAGTTTTGCCTGCAACGCCTTGCGGGTCTCCAGCTTGAAGGAATTCGATTTCTCAAGCAGCGCCTCCAGCACTTTGCGGCTGCCGCTGCGCAGGGCCTGATAGAGATAGCCCGCCGCATCCTTCGGGCCGAGGCCCGGCACCAGCCCATCGTCGGCGAAACTTGCCACGTTGAACATGGCCTCGGGCTGCTTGAGGTCTGCCGCCTTCTGGAACTGCTTCAGCGCCTGCGCCTGATCCAGCGGCAGGCCAAGCGCTCCGTTGAAGTAGAAGAATCCCAGTTCGTTGACCGCATCGCCATCGTTCTGCGCCGCTGCCGCCTGATACAGCTGCAGCGCGCGGTCCAGATCCTCGGGCACGCCGATGCCGCGCTCATAAAGCCGCGCCAGCCGGAACTGCGCCTCGGCCGATCCTGCGGCGGCGCTTTTCTCCAACAGAGCCGCTGCCGCTATCGGGTCATAGTCGGCGGTGTCGGGGTTCAGCTTGTTCAGGGCCAGCCCGAACATCGAGCGCGTGTCGCCCGCCTCGGCCATGGCGATCATCTCGGAGGTCTGGTCCGGTCCGATCTTCGACCATGCTGCGGCCAGATCGGCCACCGACAGCTCCTGGCGCTGGTTGTCTGAGCCCGCGAGATAGAACGGCACGCCCGGCAAGGCGCCATAGGTCGTCGGCTCTTGCTGGTTGTCGGTCATCGTCAGCACCTCGTCGCGCACCTGGCGGAACATCAGGCTGATCTCCAGACCCGGCTGCACAAGATTATCGCGCAGGGCGGTGTTGAAGGGGCTGTTGATCCCGCCGCCGTCCATCGCCACCTCGCCATCGCGGGCGGCAAAGGCCACAAGCGTGCCACGCCCCGGTTCGGGGGCGGCAAGCCCGCCCTTGCCGGTGGTCAGCCCTTCGGCCACTTCCGGAGAGCGCAGGTCGATCACATCGGGAAACGGGTTGTCGCGGCAACTGTCCAGAATGACGATCCGCATTTTGCGCGCGCCATCCACGGCGCGCAGGAAATCATCCAGCGTGATGGCCTGGGTGACGATATCCTTGTTCGACGTCACATGCGCATCGACCGGCACCAGAAAGGTGGTGCCCTGCACCGAAACGCCATGCCCAGCAAAGTAGATCAGCGCCAGATCGGCGGTTTCGGCACGGAAGGCGAAGTCCTTCAGGGTTGCTTCCACCTCGGCGCGCGGCGCGTCGATCAGGGTGTCCACTTCAAATCCGATGCTCTCCAGCGTATCGGCAAGCGCGTTGGCATCGTTGATCGTGTTTCGCAGCTTTGGCACCGTCTGATAGTTGGACATGCCGATAACAAGGGCCATGCGGTCGCTCGCGACCGTATCGGCAAGCGCTGGGAAGAAAGACAGCAGTGCCAACAGTGGCAAGGCGAGCAAAAAGCGCATAATTGGAATTCCCGAAGCGGGCGAAAGAAAAAGGGCGAATCTTGGGCCATGGTATCAACCCAAGCCCGAATCGGCAAAGACGTTTTCGTGATTTCTGCGTCAGTTAGCCGTGTCTGCGCACTGACAACATGCCGTCTGGTCGATCGCCCGGCGCCGCGCATCATGGTTCCCGGAGGCCTGGCCTGACGTTGACAAATCTGTGCAGAGGTCAACCAAGCGACTGAACGCGCTCGGGTTCACCATTCCAAGTCGCCACCGGACCATGTTCGCCGAACCGACTTGGCGTGTCCGGTGCGTGATCAGTCGGCCCGGCGTTCGCCGTCCTGAGGCCGAATTCACCCAATCTGGCAATCCTTGGCAAAACCACAAAGGAGCGCACAGCGATGACGGCGTTGTTGCGGAACCGACGCCTGAGGCATGACTTCCCGTTTCCCCGCTGACGTCAGGCCACGCGAACGATCTCGGCGGTGCCGAAGGCCTTGAGGCATCGCATCCGTTGCCCCCGTCTCGGCTTGCAAGCACGCCTGCCAGGCAAC
>JBATAV010000450.1:0-5271 GCA_049662025.1 Paracoccaceae bacterium
GCGCCGAGGGGGGCAGACAGCCCCCCTGCCCGCCCGCCTCAGGTCACCACGTCGGGGACCTTGCGCCCGGTATGCGTGCCGATCCCGGTAATCGCATGTGCGGCGGCAATCACCGGCGCCAGCGCGGCCTGGGGGTCTGCGTCCAGACCATTTGGCCCCGGCACATAGCGCTCCAGATAAAGCCGCAGCGTCGCGCCCTCTGTGCCGGTGCCCGACAGCCGGAACACCGCCCGCGCCCCGGCCTGAAACAGCACCCGCACGCCTTGCGCCTTTGCCACCGATCCGTCAACCGGATCGGTATAGGCGAAATCATCCGCTGCCTCGACGGTCAACCCCTCCACCGCCGTTCCCGGCAGGCTGGCCAGTCGCGCCCGCAGGGCCGCCATCATGGCCTCGGCTTTCTCGACCGGAATCGCCTCGAAATCGTGGCGGCTATAGTAGTTGCGGCCAAACCGCGCCCAATGCGCGGCCAGAATGGCGGCGACGCCGATCTGCCGCACCGCCAGGATGTTCAGCCATAGAAGGATTGCCCAAAGCCCGTCCTTTTCGCGCACATGGTCAGACCCGGTGCCGAAACTCTCCTCGCCGCACAGCGTCGCCTTCCCGGCATCCATCAGATTGCCAAAGAATTTCCACCCTGTCGGGGTCTCATAGCTGGCAATTCCCAGCGCCTCTGCCACCCGGTCTGCCGCAGCAGAAGTCGGCATCGACCGCGCCACGCCGGCAAGCCCGCCCGCATAGCCCGGCGCCAGATGCGCATTCGCCGCCAAGACCGCCAGGCTGTCCGAGGGTGAGACATAGATCCCCCGTCCGACCACCATGTTGCGGTCGCCGTCGCCATCCGAGGCTGCACCGAAATCGGGGGCGCCCGGCCCCATCATCTCATCCATCAACGCCTTGGCCCAGGTCGGATTGGGGTCGGGGTGCATGCCGCCGAAATCGGGCAAGGGCGTTGCGTTCACCACCGTGCCCTTTGCAGCCCCGAGCCGGTTTTCAAGGATTTCCACCGCATAAGGCCCGGTCACGGCGCACATGCTGTCCATCCGCATGGTGAACCCGCCCGCAAACATCGCCCGGATTGCGGGGAAATCGAACAGGCTTTCCATCAGCGCGGCGAAGTCGGCCACCGGGTCCACCACATCGACCACCATCCCGGCCAGCTCCTGCCGCCCGGTCCGGCCCAGATCCACATCCTGCGCCTCGGCCACCTTGTATTCGGTGATCTCCAGGCTGCGCTGATAGATCGCCTCGGTCATGCCTTCCGGCGCCGGGCCGCCGTTCGGCATGTTGAACTTGACCCCGAAATCCTCGGTAGGGCCACCCGGATTGTGGCTGGCCGACATGATGATGCCGCCATCGGTTTTCATCAGCCTTATCAGGTGGCTGGCCGCCGGAGTGGACAGGATCGCCCCCTGCCCCACGATCACCCGCACAGCCCCGTTCGCCGCCGCCATCCGCATAATCACCTGCGCCGCGCGGTCGTTGAAATATCGCCCGTCGCCGCCCAGCACAAAGGTCTTGCCCTTGGCCCCCACAACGTCGAACAGCGACTGGACGAAATTCTCCAGATAGTGCCGCCCCATGAAGACGGGCGTCTTCTTGCGCAAGCCGCTGGTGCCGGGTTTCTGGCCCGCGATGGGTTGGGTCTGAACGGTGGTGATCATGTCGGGTCTCCCTGTCTTCGGGCCGTTTTCGCACGCATCAAAAGAACCGATCCGGCCGGGGCCTCGACCGGGGTCTCGACCACGGCCTGACTTTCGGTCAGCTCCGGGCGGGTGGTGTCGAGAACGATCTCCCAGCCCTTCGCCGTGTCTGGCAGCACAAGCGGCACCGCGCTGCCGCAGTTGAAGACGGCAAACACCGCCTCGCGGCTGGCATCGCCGCCCTCGGCCGCCATCCGCATCTCGACACAAAGACAGCGAAAGGCCGGGTCATGCCAGTCTTGCGCGCTGGGCTCCTGCCCGTCGGGTTTGCGCCAGATCACGTCGCGCACCCCGTCCGAGGG
Source organism: Paracoccaceae bacterium (assembly GCA_049662025.1). GTDB lineage: Bacteria > Pseudomonadota > Alphaproteobacteria > Rhodobacterales > Rhodobacteraceae > Pseudogemmobacter. The sequence continues at coordinate 2,006 of JBATAV010000450.1, forward strand.
CCGCGCCCGTGCATGCAGGAACCGCCGTTGCCGCAACACCGGCAGCCCGCGCCGGATCGCCGCAAGCCGCGCCACGAAATCCATCAGCGCCTTGTCCGCCCCCGCCCAATCCAGCCAGCTGACCTCGTTGTCCTGGGCATAGGCGTTGTTGTTGCCGCCCTGGGTCTGGCCCAACTCATCGCCCGCCAGCAGCATCGGCACGCCTTGCGCCAGCATCAGCGTGGCCAGAAGGTTGCGCTTGCGCAGCGCGCGCGCCGCCAGCACGGCCGCGTCATCACTCGGCCCTTCGATCCCCAGATTGTCGGAATGGTTTTCCGAATGGCCATCGCGGTTTTCTTCGCCATTGGCCCAGTTGCGCTTGACGGTAAAGCTGACCAGATCCTGCAGGGTAAAGCCGTCATGGCTGGTGATGTAATTCACCGAAGATGTTGCCGCCCGCCCCGAATGGTCGAACTTTTCCGCAGACCCCAACAGCCGCGCCGCAAGATCCCGGGTCATCCCCGCATCGCCCTTCCAGAACCGCCGGACGCCATCGCGGAAGCGGTCGTTCCATTCCAGGAATGGGTGCGGATAGGCGCCCAGCTGATAGCCGCCGGGGCCGATGTCCCAGGGCTCGGCGATCAGCTTGACACGACTCAAGACAGGATCCTGCCTTATCGCATCGAAGAACCCGCCCTGCGGATCAAAACCCTGCGCCTCGCGGCCCATCACCGTCGCCAGATCAAAGCGAAAGCCGTCGACATGCACCTGCTCGACCCAATAGCGCAAGGAATCCATCACCATCCGCAACACCATCGGCTGCGTCAGGTTCAGCGTATTGCCGGTGCCGGTGTCATTGCCATAGCGCCGCCCGCCCTCGGCCAGCCGGTAATAGCTGGCATTGTCCAACCCCCGAAACGACAGCGTCGGGCCCCATTCGTCACCCTCGGCGGTGTGGTTGAAAACCACATCCAGCACCACCTCGATGCCGGCCGAGTGCAACCGGCGCACCATGGTCTGCACCTCCCACAAGCCGCCCTTGGCCATGTAGCGTGGCTCGGGCGCGAAAAAGGCAAGCGTGTTGTAGCCCCAATAGTTGCGCAGCCCTCTGGCCGCGACAAATCGTTCATCGACAAAGGCGTGAATCGGCAGCAGTTCCACCGTGGTGACGCCCAGCCGTACCAGATGCTCCAGCAGCGCGTCCGAGGCGAGGCCCAGATAGCTGCCGCGCAAGCCCCGCTCCACCCCCGGATGCCGCATCGTCAGCCCGCGCAGATGCGCCTCGAAGATCACCGCCTCGGCCCGTGGCACCCTTGGCGCCGTGTCGTTGCCCCAACCGAAGGCCGGGTCCACCACCACCGCCTTGGGGACCGCAAAGCCACTGTCGCGGGTATCGAACGAAAGATCGCCCTTCGGGCTGCCGACCTTGTAGCCCATCACCGCATCCGACCATTTCAACCGCCCCTCCAGCGCCCGGGCGTATGGGTCCAGCAGCAGCTTGTGCGGGTTGAAGCGGTGGCCACGTTCGGGGTCATAGGGCCCATGCGCGCGGTAGCCATAGACGCAGCCCGCGGTCAGCCCGCCAACATGGATGTGCCAGATGTCGCCGTCCCGGTCGCGCATCGGCAGACGCGCCATCTCCTTGCGCCCGTCGGGCGAAAACAGGCACAGCTCGATCATCTCGGCATGGGCGGAAAAGACCGCGAAATTCACCCCGTCGCCGGTCAGCGTGGCGCCCATCGGCCAAGGCAGACCGGGGCTGACCGAATGGCCATTCGCGCGCAAGGCCTGTGGGCGGGTCACCGGGACGGCGCCTTCTTCAGCCCGGCATAAAGTGCTGCATAGGCGGCGGCGCTGACCTCCCAGCCCACAGGATGCGCCATCGCCGCCTTTTGCGCCCGGCCCCAGGCCTTGGCGTCGGCATGCAGCGCGCCCAGCTGGCGCAGCGCCAGCCCGAATTCCAGCGCATCGGTTGGGTGAAACACTACCCCGGTCGCCACGCCTGCGGCCAGGGCGGCGGGCGTCGCCCCGATCACCGTATCGGCCAGGCCCCCCGTTGCCGCCACCACCGGCAGCGTGCCATAACGCAACCCGTACATCTGCGTCAGCCCGCAAGGCTCGAACCGGCTGGGCACCAGAACCGCGTCTGCCCCCTGAAACAGCCGGTGGCTCAGCGCCTCGTCATAACCGATGCGCGCCGCCACCCGCCCGGGAAACCGCACCGACAGCGCCTTGACGGCCGCCTCCAGCGCCGGATCGCCACTGCCCAGCACGATCAAACCGCCGCCCGAGGCCACAAACCCCGGCACCACCTCGGGCAGAAGGTCGATCCCCTTCTGGTCGGTCAACCGACTGACCACAATCGCCAAAGGCCCCGGCACCTCTACCCCGAACTCGGCGCACAAGGCCGCCCGCGCCGCCGCTTTTCCGCCCATGGCCTTGGCCGAATAGGGATGCACCGCCTCTCCCTCGGGCGACCAGACGCCCAGATCGACGCCGTTCAGTATCCCCAGGACATCGCCCGCCCGCGCTGCAATCACCCCCTCCAGCCCCATGCCGAACTCGGGCCGCATCAACTCGGCCGCATAGCGGGGCGAGACGGTGGTGATCCGGTCCGCCGTCACCAGCCCGGCCTTCAGGCTGGAAAACCCTCCGAAATACTCCAGCGCAGCGGGGTGATAGGCTGCGGCGGGCAAGCGCAACTCGGCCAGCATCGCCGCAGGCGCCCAGCCCTGAAAGGCGATGTTGTGCACCGTCATCACCGACCGGCACCCCCCCGCCCCGTGATAGGCAAGATAGGCCGGCGCCAGCCCGGCCTGCCAGTCATGCGCATGCAGCACATCCGGCTTCCAGCCGGCCACGCCCTCACGCGCCATTCCCGCTGCCACCCAACTCAACGCCGCAAAGCGCTGCGGATTGTCGGGCCAATCGCCGCCCGACCCGCCATAAGGCCCGCCCTCGCGGTCAAACAGATGCGGGGCATCGAGCAGCAGCACCGAGATTCCGTCCACTTCGCCCGCCAGAACCCGACCCTCGCCCCCCCAAAGGTCCGCCTCGCGCCAGACCACCTCCCAGCCCATCGCCCGTGCCCGCAAAGCCCGGTAGGCAGGCAGCAAAACCCGCATCTCCCACCCCAGCCCCGCCAGCGCTCCCGGCAAGGCACCAACCACATCCGCCAGCCCCCCGGTCTTGATCAGGGGCACGCATTCCGACGCGACCGACAGCACCCGCCCCTTCATGCCCACCCCTTTCACGAGAACCCCTTCATCTTGGCCCAAGTATTCTGC
>JBATAV010000451.1:0-14194 GCA_049662025.1 Paracoccaceae bacterium
ACCCAGGATGGCTTTGCTGCACCCGCGTGGTCAACTCAGCCACCGACAGCGCGCTTGCCGCTTGCGGGGCGCCCGCACGCTCGATCGCAGGAAAGACCGACAGCGCAGCTCCGCTGAGAGCCAGCACCAGAACGACAAGCCCGGCAACCAATCCGGGCCAGCGATGGGTCAGACGAAGCATCCGGAAGCCTCCAGGTCAGTTGGCGACAGTCACGCTGTTGATGTAGCGACGGCCCGAGACGGACTTGCCAAAGGCATCCGAGGTCAGCGGCAGTACCACATCATCGGGGCTTTCGCGCATATTCTCGGCTGCAGCATCGATGTGAAGGGTATAGCCTGCGTCGAACAGTGCATCTTGCAGATTGAGCGTGATCTTCAGCTTGCGCCCGGCGCCGACCGAAGCGCCGGTGATACCATCCACCTGTGCGGAATTGCCGCCGGTTGCAGCGAACCAGCCGATCAGGTGCTGGTAGTACTTCGCCTTGCCACCGGCCATCCACAGGCTGCCGACGTAGGCGCCGCGTGCATCGGTGACATAGAAGGCCAGATAGGCCCCATCGCCGCCATAGTTCTTCATCTGCGTGGTAAGGGTGACGGGCATTGCCATGGCAATGCCGGGAAAAGACAGCGCTGTGCCGACCGCAAGCGAGGCAAGAAGGGGTTTCATCGGTTCTCTCCAGAGGTAAGATTCAGTTCACTTGCACGGTCGGCGCCGCGCCTTCGTTGAACAGGCCGTTGGCGGGCGGGGCGACATCACCGGCAGGCGCCGGGTTCACAGCCGGTACGCAATCCTGCTGGCCAGGGGCGCAATTGCCTCCCTCGTCATCATCGCTGTCATGGCCCGCGTGATGATCGTCGTCATCGCCAAAGAGCAGACGCCAGCCACCCTTTTCGTCGTTGTCGGCCAACAGCAGGACCGAACCCGACGGTTCGGCCGTGGAAAGCGATGTGCCTCCGAGTACGGACATCGGCGTGGCGGACAAGGCGCCAACGACCGAAGTGGTGATCGCGGTGGTAAGAGCAAGCAGAGCAAGAGCGGACTTCATCGGATTTCCTTTTCTTTGGTGGTTGCGATGCCGGAACTATCGCGCCCGATTCTGATACGAGCCTGAAGCCTTGTTGCTTTCCGGTTCAGCTAGCGTTCAGGAAAGGCCGCCGAGCCGGCCGGGAGATGCACTTGCGCAGAGCCAGTGAGAGGCCAGTGTCAGTCGTCATTGTCATCTTCGGATTTGGTCCCCAGCACCTCGAGCGTAGCGGGATCAAGGCGCAACTCGACAAGGCGGCCTTGCGCGTCACTGGCATAGACCTCGTAGCACCCGTCATCGATCTTGATCCGGCGCACGGTCAGGCCCTTCGTCTCGGCAAAGGCCTTGACGGCCTCGCGCGGTTGCCAGTCGGCCATCGGAACGCGGCAATGCTCATCCGAGGCCCGCGCGACTCCAAGCGGCAGCGACGCCAACAGCGCCGACAGCGCAAGGAAGGCAGGCAGACGAATTACAGATGGCATATCTTCCTCCGATCGGGCGAATGCCTTCGCTTTGCCGCACCAAGCTGACGCCAGGCTTAAGCTACGCCGCCATCCGGTTCAGCTTGCGGTCAGTTTCGTACCGGATAACGTGGAAGTGACCGCCGGGGACCCGCATGCGCATTCTGCTTGTCGAAGACGATGACGTGTTGGGATCGGCCGTGCGCGACCAGATCGCGGCCGATGGCCATTCGGTCGACTGGGCAACACGGCTCGACGCGGCGCGCGATGCGACCGCCGTGGCGGTCTATGACCTCGTTCTGCTTGACCTCATGCTGCCGGACGGGCGCGGCCTGCATTTCCTGCGCGCGTTGCGCGGGCGGGGCGACGTGACTCCCGTGATCATTCTGACTGCCCTTGATCAGGTCTCGGACCGGATCGACGGGCTGAACAGCGGGGCTGACGACTATCTGGTCAAGCCCTTTGATCTGGCAGAGCTTTCCGCCCGGATCGGCTCGGTCGCGCGCCGGTACAGCGGCAATCCCAACCCGATCATCACGCATGACACGCTAGAAATCGACCTTGCCGCGCGGTCGATCCGCAAGCAGGGCCAGCCTGTCACGCTGACCGCGCGGGAATGGGTACTGTTCGAAGCCTTCCTGGCCCGTCCGGGGCAGCTTCTGTCCAAGAAACAGCTGGAGGAAAGGCTGTATTCCTTCGAGGCCGAGGTCGAAAGCAACACGGTCGAGGTCCATGTCAGCCGCCTGCGAAAGAAGCTTGGCGCCGCTATCATCGAGACAGAGCGGGGGCTTGGCTACCGGTTGGGCCGCGCATGACGGGTGCGGGATGAAGACGCCGGGTTCCTGGGGCGCGCGCTCGCTGCAACTGCGGCTCGGACTTGCCGTCGGCGTGGTGGTCACGCTGTTGTGGGGCGTCAGCGCCCTGACCACCGCACGCCTGTTGCGCGAGGAGATGAACGAGGTCTTCGATTCTGCCCTTGAAGAAACCGCGCAGCGGCTGTTGCCGCTGGCCGTGGCCGAAATCCTCAGCCGGGAAGGCCCGACCGGCCCGCAGACCGTGCCTACCATTCGCCTCCATGAAGAGCATTTCTCCTATGTCGTGCGCGATGCGCAGGGCGCACTTCTGTTGCAGTCGCATCAGGCAAACCCGGCTGATTTTCCGCCCTATGCCGGGCCGGGCTTTCGCGACACGCCCGGGTTTCGCATCTATTCCGAAGAGGCGTTGCGCGGCAGTTTGACGATTTCCGTGGCGGAACCGCGGGCGCATCGGGACGGGGTCGCGCAGCAAGTGCAGATGAGGCTGTTTGCGCCGCTGGGGCTGATGATCCCGCTGTCGCTTGCGGCCATCGCTCTGGTCCTGCGGCTTGGCTTCTCCTCGTTGCGCCGCTTTCGTCTCGGCTTGGCCCGCCGCGGCGCGGCAGATCTTTCCCCCGTTGATGCGGCCGGCTTGCCTGCCGAGGTTCTGCCCCTTGCCAAAACGCTGAACGCGATGCTGGCGCGTCTGTCGGCCGCTTTCGAGGCCGAGCGCAGCTTTGCCGCCAATGCCGCCCATGAATTGCGCACCCCGCTTGCCGGCGCCATCGCGCAAGTGCAGCGGCTGCGCGCCGAAACCGCCGATCCGACCAGTGCCGCCCGTGCCGCCGAAATCGAGACCGTGCTGAAACGCCTTACACGCTTGTCCGAAGGGCTGATTCAACTTGCCCGGGCCGAGGGCGGCAAATTGCGCACGGCCAGCGCCCGCGATCTTCGGCCGGTCTTGCGCCTGATGGCCGAAGACACCACACGCCTTGCGGCGGCCCCGCCGGTCGACCTTGGCTTGCCTGCGGTCGAAGTGCTGTCCGATCTCGACCCCGATCTGTTCGGCATCCTGTGCCGCAACCTGATCGAAAACGCCCTGCGCCACGGCACCCCGGGCGCCAGGGTTTCAGCGCGGCTTGCCCCGTCCGGGCAATTGATCGTCACCAATGATTGCGCCCCACTTTCGCCTGCCGTACTAGACCAGCTTGGCAATAGGTTCGTACGCGCGGCCGGGGCGGGCAAGGGCAGCGGGCTTGGCCTTGCGATCGTGCGCGCGATCGTCACCCGGGCAGGTGGCGGGATGACGCTTGCCTCGCCGCGCGAAGGGCAGTCACGCGGGTTTTCGGTCACGGTCGATCTGCCGCTTTACCCGCCCGCGAGCTGAGTGCATGCGCCCGGTACCGCTAGTTGGCAGCACGCCGCGGACCCCACCCCGAGGGGGCTACGGACAGGTCTGCGCCACGCTGCTGATCAAAGGATCAGGATTGCCCGAAAAACGTTCACATTGGTCAAGGTTGGTCCGGCAACGACTTGTGTGCCGATCCGGGCAAAGAAGCTGCACCTTGCATTCAGTGATTGCGCCGGCGCCGCACAGATCAGGTTTTTCACCCGTGACAGCCGGGCATCGTCGAGCCACAACACCCCCGAGGGTCGCGACAGCGCGGCCCGCACCGCGCCCGGCACCGGTACATGCCAGCGCGCAAGGATCGCCTGCGCCTTTTCGGGGGTCGCGTATTCGCCCAGGGTCGGACCGGATCCGATCAAGGCCGGATCGTCGCCCGGTGCGTCAGAAATCATCAGACACAGCATCCGGGCCTGATGGGCGGCGGCAAGCTGTCCACCCTTCACCCGGCTCAGGTGCTTTCGGACAGTGTTCATGCCGCTGATACAGATGAGCCAGCCAAGCAAGACGATTTCCGCCTTGCAGATGCCGGTCGGCGAGCGAAAAATCATCTCGGATGAGCGACACCGTTGGGGCAAGCGGGCGATCACGGGGCGCGTTGTCACCCGTGGACAGCACCACTGGCGCTTGCGCATCCGCCGGGGCAATGGCGGCAAGAACGCCCGGTAGCCTGTTGGAATGGTGCATGCCGTCGCCTTCGTTCTTCGGGGCGGCTGACGCATGCCACGCAGTGGCCTGCGAACACGGGCGCAGCGAGACCGATTTCAGCGTCACGCCGCCTTGTGGCATCGCGGCTTCAATGCCGAGGCCGCGGCCAAGGTGGAATTGGATATACCGACTGATTGGGCGCGGACAAAACGCAAGGACTTGCGCCGGGCCAATACTAAGGCCAACGATAAGGACGCGCAGTCTTGACCTGACCGGGGGGCCGCTGCGTAAGAGTCCCGGAAACCAATGACGAGGTGAACCGTGAAAAACAAGGTCAAACTGTTTCTGGCGTCCGGGCTTGCCAGCCTGCTGCTGCTGTCGCCAGCCTTCGCCGATCAGATGTTGCGCATCTCCTATCCCGAAGACCCCAAGACCGTCGACGTCCAGAAGACGTCGGATTCCTACATGCTGCCGCTGAACGTCTTTGACCGTCTGATCGAGGCCGAAACCACCAGCCCCGGCCAATCGGCGCTGGTGGCCGGTCTGGCCGAAAAATGGGAAGTGTCGGAAGATGGTCTGACCTATACCTTCCACCTGCGTCAGGGCGTGAAATTCCATGACGGGGCGGATCTGACGGCGGACGATGTCGTCTATACCTTCGACCGCATGCTGAACCCGGCAACTCAGGCATTGGGCACCGACATCCTGGATTTCGTCGATGGCGCCAAGGAACGGCTTGACGGCACCGCCGACATGGTGCGCGGGCTGAAGGCGGTCGACAAATATACCGTCGAAATCCACCTGACCCAGCCCTATGCCGCTTTCCTTGCGCTGATGGCCAGCCCGCAGGCTTCGATCTTCAACCGCGCCTTCACCGAGGCTGCGGGCGATCAGTTCGGCCTGACGCCGGAAACCACCAACGGCACCGGCCCGTTCATCCTGAAGGACTATGTGCTGAACGACAGCCAGATGCTGGTGGCGAACGAAAACTATTTCCGTGGCCGCCCCAAGCTGGACAGCATCCTTGTGCGGGTGGTGTCGGATGCCGAAACCCTGCGGCTGCTGTTCGAGACTGGCGAAATCGACGTCTTCGACCTGGATTACGCCGTGACCCAGACGCCCTATTTCTACGGCAGCGACCAGTGGAAAGACCAGATCCGCTCCGGCCCGCGGGTGGGGATGTATTACTACCACATCAACCAGGCCATCAAACCGTTTGATGACGTGAAGGTCCGCAAGGCCTTTCAGATGTCGATCAACCGCGAGCAGATCCTGGAAAAGAACTTCTACGGCAAGGGCAAGATCGAAAACGGCGTCATGCCGCGCGGGTTGACCTGCTACGAACCGGCCACACCCATCGAATACAACCCGCAAAAGGCCAAGGAACTGCTGGCCGAGGCGGGCTATCCCGATGGCGTCGAAATCGCGCTGGCGCAGGTCAGCAGCTGGTCGTCGAAATGGTCCGACATGAACCAGATCATCCAGGCGCAGGCGGCCGAGGCGGGCTTTACCGTCAAGATCAACACCATGGACGAATCCGCCTATTTCGCCCAGCGCAAAGGCGGCACCATCGACGCCTATACCCAGTCATGGTCGGCCGACTTCAACGACCCCGACAACTTCTTCTACACCTTCTTCTCGGAATCCGGCACCAAGGTGCGCGGCTTCAACAACAACGATCCGCAGGTCTTCGCCGACATCGAAAAGGCCCGCGGCATGACCGACCCCGCGGCCCGCTGCGCGCTGTATAACGCGCTGACCACGCGGATCGTGCAGGATGACGCAGCCTGGGTGCCGCTGTTCAGCCTGGATCACAGCTATGTCGTGCAGCCGCGCGTCAAGAACTTTGTCGTGCCGTGGAACGGGTGGAGCGACATGAACTACTATCTGGTTGACGTCGAATAAGACCCGGCGGGCGGCGGGCTCCACCCGCCGCCCCTCGCCGCCTTTCGGGCCATTTCGAAGAGCCATCCCTTCAATGCTGATATTCATCACAAGACGGATTCTGGTGTCGATTCCGGTGCTGATCGGAATCACCGCGATCCTGTTCATCATGCTCAACGTCATTCCCGGCGACCCGATCGCGCTGTTGATGAAGGAACACGCCAGTCAGGACGTGATCGACCGCGTCCGCGATCAGATGGGCCTCGATGATCCGCTGCTGACGCGCTACCTGCGCTTTCTTGCCGGGGCGGTGCAGGGCGACCTTGGCACCTCGATCAAGCTGAACCGCAGCGTCACCGACCTGATCCTGAACGCCTTTCCCAACACGCTGTTCTTGGCGGCCTGTGCGGCGGCGGTGTCGTGGATCATCGGCATTCCCGCAGGCATCCTGTCGGTGGTGCGGCGCGATTCCTTCATCGACCATTTCTTCATGGGCTTTTCGCTTCTTGGCGTGTCGATGCCGATCTTCTGGTCGGCCCTGCTGATGCAATACGTCTTCGCGCTGAAACTGAAATGGCTGCCGGTCTCGGGCTTTTACGGGTTCGAATATGTCATCATGCCCGCCATAGTGCTGGGGTGGAGCTCGGCCGGCGTGATAGCCCGGCTCACCCGCTCCAGCCTCTTGGAGGTGATGCGGCTGGATTATATCCGCACTGCTCGCGCCAAGGGGTTGCGCGAAAGCCGGGTGATCACCCGCCATGCCTTGAAAAACGCGATGATCCCCGTGGTGACGATCATGGCAATCCAGGTCGCGGGCCTGTTGTCGGGTGCCGTGATCACCGAGGCGATCTTCGGCATCCCCGGCGTCGGGCGCATCTCGGTCAACGCCATCCAGTCGCGCGACATGCCGCTTTTGCAAGGCTCGGTCCTCTTCGCCACCGTGCTGGTGATCCTTGGCAATCTGGTCGCCGACATCCTCTATTCCGTGCTTGACCCGCGCATCCGGTCGCAGATGAAAGGCGGCGCGGCATGACCGACACCCTGCCCCAATTGGCCGAACCCGAGGCCAGCTTCCTGCGCGACACCTTCCGCGCCTTTGGTGGCAACCGCATAGCGATGGTCGGGCTGGTCTTCGTCTCCTGCCTTGTGCTGCTGGCGATCCTGGCGCCGCTGGTCAGCCCGCATGACCCCTACCGCGTCGCGCTGGACGATCAGCTTCTGCCCGCCTCCACCACCTATTGGCTGGGCACCGACAATTTCGGCCGCGACGTGCTGACCCGCATCCTTTACGGCGCGCGGGTGTCCTTGGTGGTGGGCATCGTGCCCAGCCTGATCTCGGTGATGATCGGCACTGCCCTGGGCATTCTCAGCGGTTATTTCGGCGGCCGCACCGATTTTGCCATCATGCGGCTGGCCGACATGATGATCGCTTTCCCCTCGCTGCTGCTTGCGATGGTGGTGATGTACACGCTGGGCGCGAACCTCTTCAACATCTTCATCGCCCTGGCCCTGGTGGGCTGGGCCGGGGTGGCCCGCGTGGTGCGCGCGCAAACCATGGCGCTGAAGGAAAAGGAATTCATCGAGGCCGCCCGCGCCAATGGCACCTCGCGAATGGTCATCATGGCCCGGCACATCTTTCCCAATGTGGTGCCGACGCTGATCGTGCTGTTTTCGCTGTCGATCCCCGAGGCGATCATGTGGGAATCCAGCCTCAGCTTCCTTGGCGTCGGCGTGCAGCCGCCCGGATCAAGCTGGGGCCTGCTGGTCGCCAAGGGCAAGGAATACCTGTTTCAGGCGCCCCTTGTGGCCATCACGCCCGGGGTGGCCATCCTGCTGACCGTGCTGGCGTTCAATTTCATTGGCGACGGGTTGCGCGACGCGCTGGACCCGTCGCTGAAGGATTAGCCGGGCGATGGACACAGAGACCGACCCGATCCTTTCCGTCCGCGACCTGCGCACCGAATTTCTCGGCAGCCGCGGCCGCGTCCGGGTACTGGATGACATCTCCTTCGATGTCGGCTGCGGGCGCATCGTCGGCATCGTCGGCGAATCCGGCTCGGGAAAAAGCATGACCGCGCTGTCACTGATGGGCCTGGTGCCCGCGCCACATGGCCAGATGTCCGCCACCAGCATCACCCTTGACGGCACCGATCTGTCCCGGCTCAGCCCAGACAGAATGCGCCGCCTGCGCGGGCGGGTGCTGGCGATGGTGTTTCAGGAACCGATGACGGCGCTGAACCCGGTGCGCAAGATCTGGCAACAGGTCGGCGAACCCCTCTCCGTTCACCTCGGCCTTGGCCGCCGCGCGATCCGCGACCGGGTGTTGCAGATGTTCGAACTGGTCGGCATTCCCGAACCGAAAGCCCGGCTGGATGCCTATCCGCACCAACTGTCCGGCGGGTTGCGTCAACGCGCGATGATCGCCATGGGCCTGATCTGCGAGCCGAAACTCCTGATCGCGGATGAGCCGACAACCGCGCTGGACGTGACCACCCAGGCGCAAATCCTGCGCCTGATGCGCGATTTGCGCGACAGAGTCGGCACCTCGATCATCCTGATCACCCATGACCTTGGTATCATTGCCGAAATGTGTGACGAGGTGAACGTGATGTATGCCGGCCAGATCGTCGAGCAGGCCAATGTCTTCGATCTGTTCGACCGGCCCTCGCACCCCTATACGCGCGGGCTTCTGGCCTCGATCCCCAAGGCCGATGTCAAACGCACCGGCGCGCGAATGCCCAGCATCTCCGGCATGGTGCCCAATCTTGCCGCCCTGCCGCCCGGCTGCCGCTTTCACCCGCGCTGTGCCGAGGCAATGCCGGTCTGCCGCGCCCGCGAACCGGCGCTGATCGAGCTTGGCCAAGGCCACCGGGCCCGTTGCTGGCTGCACGACACGACAGGCGCAACCGCATGACCCCGGTCGTCATTTCCACCCGCGACCTGACCAAGCACTACCCGGTCGGCGGTGGGCTTTTCGGCGGGGCCGACCGCATCGTCCGCGCCGTCGATGGTGTAACGCTGGATATCCACGAACGCGAAACCTTTGCGCTGGTCGGCGAATCCGGTTGCGGCAAGACCACCCTCGGCCGGGTCATCCTGCGGCTGCAGGACTGCACCTCCGGCTCGGTCTCTTATCGCGGAACCGACCTGCACGGGCTGAACGACAGCCAATTGCGCGGCTTGCGCAAAAAGCTGCAGATCGTCTTTCAGGACCCCTACGCTTCGCTCAATCCGCGGATGCGGGTACAGGAAATACTGGCCGAACCCCTGCGCACCCATGGCCATGGCTCTGCCGCCGAGATCCGGGATCGCTGCTTTGAACTGCTGGATATGGTGGGGCTGCGGCAGCAATTCCTGCGTTACTACCCGCACCAGTTCAGCGGCGGCCAAAGGCAGCGCATCGGCATCGCGCGGGCGCTGGCCAATAACCCTGAATTCGTGGTCTGCGATGAACCGGTCTCGGCGCTGGACGTATCGATCCAGGCCCAGGTCCTCAACCTGCTGCGCGATCTGCAAGACCAACTGAAGCTGACCTATTTCTTCATCACCCACGACCTCAGCGTGGTGCGTCAGTTTGCCGACCGGGTCGGCGTGATGTTCCTTGGCCGGCTGGTCGAGGTGGCGCCAACCGAAGATCTGTTCGCCCAACCCCTGCACCCCTACACGATGTTCCTCATCGCCGCCGTGCCACGCGCCAACCCGCATCTGCGCGGGCAAGACCGGCCCACCCTGACGGGCGAGATTCCCAGCCCGATGAACCTGCCCACCGGCTGTCGCTTCCACACCCGCTGCCCCTTTGCCAAGCCGCTCTGCCGTAGCGAAGACCCGATCCTTGCAGACCACGGCGGCCGCTCGGTCGCCTGCCATTTTCCGCTGACCAGCTAAGATACAGGAGACTCCGATGGACCTGATCATATCGCGCGCCGGGGCTGGATGGCAGGCCACCTATGGGGACAATATCTGGCGCTGCGCTGTGGGGCGCGGCGGCATCAGCCGCCAAAAGACCGAAGGCGATGGCGTCAGCCCGGTCGGCTGCTGGCCGATCCGCCGGGTGTTGTACCGCGCCGACCGGCTGGCCACGCCGCCTGCCCCCGCGTTCGCCTGTCTCCCGATCGACCGGCTGGATGGCTGGTGCGACGCGGCGGATCACCCTGACTACAACCGTCCGGTGCGTCTGCCCTTTGCCGCCAGCCATGAAGAGATGTGGCGCGAGGATGCGCTTTACGACATCGTCGGCGTGCTGGGGCAGAATGACGATCCGGTCGTGCCCGGTGGCGGCAGCGCCATTTTCCTGCACATCGCCCAGCTGGACTACTCCCCCACCGCAGGCTGCGCCGCCCTGTCGAAAGACGATCTGCTGGCGTTTTTGGCTTTGGCCCGCCCCGATACGCGGCTGTGCTTTCGCGGCGTCGACTGACCACTCCGGCCAGCCCCGGCGCCCTCAGGCGATCGAGGCAACCTTGCGCTCGGGCGGCGGCGCATAGCCACCCAGCCGCGAGGTGCGCAAGCCCAGACCCACCATCGCCTCGGCCAGCCGCACCGCGCAGGACACACCGTCCAGCACCGGCAGCCCATGCTGCAGCGACAGCCGCCCGGCCAGATCGGCCATGCCCGCACAACCCAGCACGATTGCCTCGGCCCGGTCCTCCACCATCGCCCGGCCGATCTCGGCGCTGATCCGGTTGCAGGCATCCGACCCGGCATGTTCCAATTCCAGCACCGCCACCTCCGACGACCGCACCCGCGCGCAGCGCGCCGCCATGCCGTAGCGGTGCAGGTTGTGTTCCAGCGCCGGAACCGACCGCGCCAGCGTCGTCACCACTGAGAACTTGTTGGCCAGCATCGAGGCGAAATGATACGCCGCCTCGCCGATGCCGATTACCGGCCGGTCGGTCAGGCAGCGGGCGGCATCCAGACCGGTATCGTCGAAACAGGCGATGATCACCGCATCCACGCCAGAGGTGGTCTGGATCAGGCCCAGCAGGCCCGGCACGCAGAGCGCCTCGTCATAATAGCCTTCGATCGACGCCGGGCCACCGGCCGGATTCACGGCCACAATCTCGGTCCCGGTGCTGGCCGCATCACGCGCGGCGGCACCGATCTTTTCGGTCATAGACCGGGTCGAATTGGGGTTGATGACCAATAGCCGCATGTCAAAGATCGCCTCCCAGATAAGCCGCCTTGATCCGGTCATCGGTCATCAGCGCCTTCGACTCGCCCGTCAGCACCACCTGCCCGGTCGACAGCGCATAGGCCCGGTTCGAGATCGACAGCGCCATCCGGCTGTTCTGTTCCACCAGCAGCACCGATACCTTCTCATCGCGCGAAATCGCCACGATGGCGCGGGCGATGTCCTGCACCAGCTTGGGCGCGATCCCCAGACTGGGCTCGTCCAGCAGCAACAGGCGCGGCCGGACCATCAGCGCCCGGCCGATCACCATCATCTGCTGCTCGCCCCCCGAAAGGGTGCTGGCTTGCTGGGAAAAGCGTTCCTTCAGCCGCGGAAACCGGGTCAGAACCGAGTCCAGCGTGTCGGCAATTCCGGCCTTGTCGCTGCGGGTAAAGGCCCCCATCAACAGGTTGTCCTTCACGCTCATCAGCGGAAACACCCGGCGGCCTTCGGGCACCATGGCAATACCCTTGCGCACGATTTCCGCCGCCGAGGTGCCATCCAGCCGCTCGCCCAGATAGCTGATCGACCCCGACCTGATCCTCCGCAAGCCGGTGATCGCCCGTAATATCGACGACTTTCCCGCCCCGTTCGCCCCGATCAGGGCAACCGTCTCGCCCTCCATCAGCTCGATCGACACGCCCTTCAGCGCATAGACATGGTCGTAATACATCTCGACATTGTCGAAGCTGAGCATCTTTTTTGCAGGTGCTGGTGCGGTGGTTGCTGTCATGGTCAGATCCCGATCGCTGCGTCTTCCGAGCCCAGATAGGCCTCGATGACGCGGGGGTTGGCCTGAATCTCGGCGGGGGTGCCTTCGGCGATCTTCTCGCCAAAGTTGATGCAGACGATGCGGTCGGAAATCTTCATCACTGCCGGCATGTCATGTTCCACCAGCAGCACCGTCACGCCACGCTCGTCGCGCAGGCGGCGCACCAACGCCACCATCTTCATCGTCTCGTCATGGTTCATCCCGGCAAAGGGCTCGTCCAGCAAGATCACCTCGGGCCGCGTGGCCAGCCCGATCGCCATGCCCAAGGCCCGCAAATGCCCCTGCGGCAGGTTCGACGCCATCTCGTTACGGATTGTTGCAAGGCCCAGAAAGTCGATGATGTCATCGGCCGAGGTGGCAAACCCCGCCTCATCGGCCCGCGCCTGCGCCGAGCCGAAGAAAAACCCCAGAAGCGAGGCCTTCGACCGCAAATGATGCGCCACGATGACGTTTTCGCGCACCGTCATCGACTTGAAGATGGTGGTTTCCTGAAAGGTCCGCACCAGCCCCAACCGCGCCACTTTGTGCGGCGCCATGCCCGATATGCGGATCCCCTTGAACAGCACCTCGCCGCTGGTCGGTGTTACGAACCCGGCGATCAGCTTGAACAGCGTCGACTTGCCCGCGCCATTCGGCCCGATCACCGACAGCACTTCGCCCTTGGCCACCTCAAAGCTGATGTCGCTGTTCGCGGTCAGCCCGCCGTAGCGTTTGGTGATGCCCTTGATCTGCAGGATTGGCCCACTCATCTGCCACCCTCCTTCTTGTCAAACAGGCTCAGCACCCCGTTCGGCAGCACCAGCATCAGCGCGATCAACGCGCCGGAATAGATCAGCAACTGGTATTCCTTTGCGACCGACAGCAAGTCCCAGCCGAAATACAACAAGAGCGTGCCCAGCATCGGGCCGAACACATAGCTCAGCCCGCCAAGGAAGCAGTACAGCATGAAGTTCACCGAATCCGTCACCACGAAGGACGACGGGTAGATCGACTGCGAAATCGCCACGAACATCGCCCCCGCGATGCCGCCGAAAAAACTGGAGATGGCATAGGCCAGAACCCGCAGCCAGGCCGTGTTCACCCCGATCGAGGCCGACAGCTCCTCGTTCTGCTGCAGGCTGCGGCACAGATGGCCCAGCCGCGAATTCACCAGCCGCCACATTACCAGATAGGCCAGCACCATCAGCGTCACGGCGGTCAGGTAGAAGGCCAGCTTGGGGTTTTCCATCGTGGCGAAATCCGGGATCACCGTGACCCCGAACACCGTCAACGCCTGTGGCATCGGGATCGAGGTAATGCCCTTGGCGCCGTTCGTCACCGGCAGGGCCAGCGCGGTCAGCCGTGCCACCTCGGTCAGAACCAGCGTGATCATGGCGAAATAGACGCCGCGCAGCCGCAGGATCGGCAACCCGATCAGCACTGAGATCACTGCGCAGAACAGCCCCGCCAGTGGCAGCGTCAGCCAGAAATTTACGCCCGCTTGCGTGATCAGCACCGCCGAGACATAGCCGCCGATCAGCGCATAGGCGCCTTGGCCGATGTTGATGCGGCCGATGTAGAAGGTCAGCCAGACCCCCGCCGCGCCTACCGACAACAGCGCCACCGAGGTCAGCGTATAATAGAAATCCCACCTTCCCGAGGCCGCGATGATCATCGGCACCAGCACGAAGACGCCCAAAAGGAATGCCCCCAATCCGACAAGTCTGCTAGCGGTCATCGAATCGCTCCGTTTTGTTGCGGGGGGCGGCTTTGCATGCAACCGGCAGGGTCATCGCTCAACCCCACGGCTTGCCCATCAGGCCCTGCGGCCGGATCGCCAGAAACACCATCAGCGTGGCGAAAATCGCGAGATAGGTGATGTCGCCAAAAGCCGACAGCACCGATAGCCCGATGCTTTCCATCATACCCAGGATGAACCCGCCGGCGATGGCGCCGGAAATCACCCCTGCGCCGCCGATCATGATCATCAGGAAGGCCTTGACCGAGGTCGGCCCCCCCATCCCCAGATTGATTCCGGTAATGGTGACCAGAAGCG
>JBATAV010000452.1:0-3814 GCA_049662025.1 Paracoccaceae bacterium
GGGCGGCGGTCCGCGCCGGGTGCCACGACCGGACGGCATCGCCCCGCCCTCGATCTCCAGCAGTTCCAGCATCAGCCCGCCGGTCACCGGCACCGCCTCGGCCAGCCGCACCGTCACCCGCTGGCCGATACCAATGGTCAACCCGGTGTCAGCCCCCATCAGGGTCTGGCTGGCCTGATCGTAATGGAAGAATTCGCGCCCCACGGATCGGATCGGCACCAGCCCGTCCGCCCCGGTCTCGTCCAGCCGCACGAACAGCCCGAACCGCTGCACGCCCGAGATGCGGCCCTGAAACACCGCCCCCACCCGGTCCGACAGATAGGCCGCCAGATAGCGGTCGACCGTATCGCGCTCGGCCGCCATCGACCGCCGCTCGGCCTCGGAGATCAGCTTGGCGGTCTCGTCCAGGTTCTCGCGATCCCACCCGCTGAGGCCGTCATCGCCCCAGGCGTGGCCCGCGATCAGCGCGCGATGCACGATCAGGTCGGAATAGCGCCGGATCGGGCTGGTGAAATGCGCATAGTTCCGCAAGGCCAGCCCGAAATGGCCATAATTCTGCGGATTGTAGAACGCCTGCGGCATGCTGCGCAGCGTCGAGATGTTCAGCAACTCGTCGAAATCGGTGCCCTCGGCCTGCGCCAGCAGCCGGTTGAGATGCGCGGTCTTCAGCACCTGCCCCTTGGCCAGGGTAAAGCCCGAAGCCTCGGCCACCTCACGCAGTGCCTCCAGCTTGTCGGGGGTGGGCTCTTCATGCACCCGGTACAACAGCGGCTCCTTCAGGCGCTGCAGCTCCTCGGCGGCGGCGACATTGGCCAGCACCATGAATTCCTCGATCAGCTTGTGGGCATCGAAGCGGGCCTTGAAGTCCACCGACAACACCTTGCCCTCATCGCTCAACACGATCTGGCGTTCCGGCAGGTCAAGGTTCAAGGGCTGGCGTTCGTTGCGCGCCAGCAGAAGCGCGCGGTAGGCGGCGTAAAGCGGGCGGATCACCGTGTCGAGCAGCGGCGCGGTCACCGCATCGGGCGTGCCATCCACCGCCACCTGCACCTGCGTGTAGTTCAGCGAGGCACGGCTGCGCATCAGCCCGCGATGAAACCGGTGGCTCAGCTTGTGGCCCTGCGCGTCAATCCGCATGCGCACGGCCATGCAGGGGCGGTCCACCGCCTCGTGCAGCGAACACAGATCACCCGACAGGATATCGGGCAGCATCGGCACCACCCGGTCGGGGAAATAGCTGGAGTTGCCGCGCCGCCGCGCTTCACGATCCAAGGCGCCGCCGGGGCGGACGTAGTGGGCCACATCGGCAATGGCGACCCAGAGGATATGGCCACCGGGGTTGCCCGGTTCGGTGTCGGGCTGGGCAAGCACCGCATCGTCGCGGTCGCGGGCATCAACGGGGTCGATGGTGATCAGCGGCAGGTCGCGCAGATCTTCGCGGTTGTCCATGCTCACCGGGCGCGCGGCGTCGGCCTCTTGCACCGCGGCATCGGGGAACTGGTCGGGAATGCCATGCTGGTGGATGGCGATCAGAGAAACCGCACGGGGGCCGCTGGGGTCGCCAAGGCGCGCGGTGATGCGGGCCTGGGGCAGGCCAAGGCGGCGGTTACCTTGCGCTTCGGCCTCGACCAACTCGCCGTCGCGGGCGCCAAGGTCGCTGTCGGAAGCGACGCGCCATTCCTTGTCCTGACCCTTGTCGATTGGCAGGATGCGGCCACCTTCGCTGCCCTTGCGGAAGATGCCCAGTACCTTCAACGGGTTCGAGCCGATAACCCGGATCAGCCGCGCCTCCCAGACGTAGTCGTCAAGGTCCACTTTCGCCAGACGGCCAAGGATACGGTCGCCCTCGGCCAGCGCCGGATCTCCCTTCTTGGCGATGATCAGGATGCGGCCGGCGTCCTTGTCGACGCCTTCCTCCATCGGTTCGGCGAAAAGATCGCCCGCCGCATCGGGTTTCAGCACGCGCAGCAGGGCCACGGGGGGCAGATCGCCCTTGGCACGAAAGCGGCGGGCGGATTTCGACAGGCTGCCGTCTTCCTCCAGCTCGGCCAACAGGCGGCGCAACTCGGCCCGCTGGTCGCCTTTCAGGCCGAACGCCTTGGCGATGTCGCGTTTCGAGGTAAGGCCGGGGTTCTCGGCGATCCACTGGCGGATCTGGTCTTTTGAGGGCAAGGGTGTCATGCGCAAAGCCCTAGCACGGCAAGGCCACGGCGGGAACCCAGGCATATGGGGGGCCCGCCCCCCTGGGCGAATGCAAGCGTCCGACGCATCCCAAAGCGCCGCGATCAGAGGGCAAGCACCATGTCGCGGTGCGGGATGCCGGCGTCGAGGTATTCGGGGCCGGTGGCGGCAAAGCCGAGACGTTGGTAAAAGCCAAGCGCATGGGTCTGGGCGCCGAGTTTGGCGCGTTTGACACCGGTATGCGCGCGGAATTCGGCGATGGCGGCACGGATCAGCGCGGCGCCGAGGCCGGTGCCACGGGCCTCTTTCAGCACGCAGACGCGGCCGATCTTGCCGGTGTCGCCAAGGATCAGCAGGCGGGCGGAGCCGAGGGGCTGGCCGTCTTGCGTGGCCAGAAGGTGGATCGCCTGGCCGTCGAGATTGTCGACCTCATCCGCCTCTGACACGCCCTGCTCGTCAATAAAGACGATGCGACGCAGGGCGCGGCAGGTGGCGATATCGCGGGTCGGGGCGATCTGGATCATGCGAAATAGTCGCGCAGGATGCGGCTGTAGATGGCCTTCAGCGCGTGAATTTGCGCCACTTCGACCCGCTCATCCACCTGATGCATGGTCTTGCCGACCAGACCGAATTCCACCACCGGGCAGTGGTCCTTGACGAAGCGCGCGTCCGAGGTGCCGCCGGAGGTGGAGTAGACCGGCTCCACCCCGGTTTCCGCTTGCACGGCGCGGCGAACCAGGGCGGAAAACCCGCCCGGCGGGGTCAGGAAGCTTTCGCCCGAGATCTGGATCCGGCAGTCGATCCGCACGCCGGTTGCGGCCTGCACCGCATCGGCATGGCCGCGCAGCCATTCGGCAAGCGAGGCGCCGGAATGGGTATCGTTGAAGCGGATGTTCACCGTGGCCGCGCCCTTGGCCGGGATCACATTGGTGGCGGGGTTGCCGCAGTCGATGGTGGTGATCGCCAGGGTAGAGGCATCGAAATGATCGGTGCCCGCGTCCAGCGGCTCTGCCTCCAGCCGGGCCAGCAGGGCGACCAGCGCAGACATCGGGTTCTTGGCGCGGTGCGGATAGGCCGAGTGGCCCTGCACGCCGGTGGCGGTGAACCAGCAGGTCATGCTGCCACGGCGGCCGATCTTCATCATCTCGCCCATCCGGTCGGGGCAGGTCGGTTCGCCGACAAGGCAATGCGTCATCCGCTCGCCATTGGCTGCCATCCAGTCCAGCAGCGCCACGGTGCCATCCTCGGCATCGCCCTCTTCATCGCCGGTGATGGTCACGATTACGGCGCCGTCCGGCGGCGTGGCCTGCACGAAATCCACCGCCGCCGCCGCAAAGGCCGCCACACCGGATTTCATGTCCGTCGCCCCGCGGCCATACATCCAGCCATCGACCACCGCAGCGCCGAACGGATCTTGCGTCCAGGCCGCGGCATCGCCCACCGGAACCACATCGGTATGGCCATTGAAGCCGAACGACCGGTTCGCGCCCTGCACCCCCCAGCGGGCGAAAAGGTTGGCCACGCCACCCCGATCCACCCGCACGCAAGCAAACCCCGCGCCAGTCAACAGCGCCTCAAGCAGTTGCAGCGCCCCGCCTTCGACCGGCGTGACCGAAGGGCAGCGGATCAGCGC
>JBATAV010000453.1:0-10524 GCA_049662025.1 Paracoccaceae bacterium
GTCTATGGCGTGAACACCGGCTTTGGCAAACTGGCGTCGATGCGCATCGCGCCCGAAGACACCGCCACCCTGCAGCGCAACCTGATCCTGTCACATTGCTGCGGCGTTGGGGATTCGATTCCGCGCAAACATGCCCGCCTCTGGATGGTGCTGAAACTGCTCAGCTTTGGCCGGGGCGCATCGGGCGTGCGATGGGAGTTTGTCGAGCTGATCGAAGCGATGTTGAAAAAAGGCGTCACCCCGGTGATCCCCGCCCAAGGCTCGGTCGGCGCCTCCGGCGACCTCGCGCCTTTGTCACACATGGCCGCTGTCATCATCGGCGAAGGTGAGGCCGAATATCAGGGCAAGGTGATGCCAGGTGCCAAAGCACTGGCCGCTGCAGGTCTGACCCCGATTCCGCTTGGTCCGAAGGAGGGTCTGGCCTTCATCAACGGCACCCAGTTTTCCACAGCCTTCGCGCTGGCTGGCTTGTTTGACGGCTGGAACGCCGCGCAATCGGCCTTGGTCACCTCGGCGCTGTCGACCGACGCAATCATGGGGTCAACCGCGCCCTTACAGCCCGAAATCCACTCCCTTCGCGGCCACGCCGGCCAGATCGAATCTGCCGCCTTCATGCGCGAACTTCTCGCCGGGTCAGAGATACGCGAAAGCCATGTGGTGGGCGACCAGAGGGTGCAAGATCCCTATTGCATCCGCTGCCAGCCCCAAGTCACCGGCGCCGCGATGGATGTGCTGCGCCAGGCCGCCTGTACGCTGGAGATCGAGGCGAACGCCGCCACCGACAACCCCCTGGTGCTGACCGAGGCCGGGCTGATCGTCTCGGGCGGCAACTTCCACGCCGAACCCGTGGGCTTTGCAGCCGACATGATCGCGCTGGCCTTGGCTGAAATCGGTGCCATCGCGCAGCGCCGGGTTGCCCTTATGGTTGACCCCGTGCTGTCCTTCAACCTGCCGCCCTTCCTGACGCCGCGCCCCGGCCTGAACTCGGGCCTGATGATCGCTGAAGTCACCGCGGCGGCATTGATGAGCGAGAACAAGCACATCGCCATGCCTTGCGTGACCGATTCGACGCCCACCTCGGCCAATCAGGAAGACCATGTTTCGATGGCCGCGCATGGTGCGGTGCGCTTGGGCAAGCTGATCGCCAACCTCAACGTGATCCTTGGCGTCGAAGCAATCTGCGCCGCCCAAGGCATCGACTTCCGCACACCCTTGGCAACCTCAACCCCTTTGCAAGCCGTCGTCACCCGCCTGCGCCAGGACGTGGCGACCCTGGGCGATGACCGCTACATGGCGCCCGACCTTGAGGCCGCGGCCACCCTGATCGCCACCGGCGCGCTTGCCGACGCCGCTGGCCTCACCCTTCCCACGCTTTGATGCAGGAGCCCGAAATGCTGGACCGCAAGAACACCCGCGACATCTATCCCGCCACCGGAACCGAGATCACCGCGAAAAGCTGGCAGACCGAGGCCGCCATGCGGATGCTGATGAACAACCTGCACCCCGACGTGGCCGAAAACCCGCATGAGCTGGTGGTCTATGGCGGCATCGGCCGGGCGGCGCGCAGCTGGGGCGATTTCGACCGCATCGTCGCCACGTTGAAGGATCTGGAAGACGATGAGACACTGGTGGTGCAATCGGGCCGCCCCGTCGCCGTGGTCCGCACCCACCGTGACGCGCCACGCGTGCTGATCGCCAACTCCAACCTCGTGCCGCATTGGGCGACCTGGGATCACTTCAACGAACTCGATAAAAAGGGCCTGATGATGTACGGCCAGATGACCGCAGGGTCCTGGATCTACATCGGCACCCAAGGCATCGTCCAAGGAACCTATGAGACCTTCGCCGAAGCGGGCCGCCAGCATTGCAACGGTAGCCTCAAAGGCAAATGGATCCTCACCGCCGGCCTTGGCGGCATGGGCGGCGCACAGCCCCTTGCCGCCGTGATGGCCGGCGCCTGCTGCTTGGCGGTGGAATGTGACGAGACCCGGATAGATTTCCGCCTGCGCACCCGCTACGTCGATGCCAAAGCGCAAACCCTCGACGACGCCCTCGCCCTGATCGCGGACTGGACGGCGAAGGGACAGGCGAAATCCGTCGGCCTCCTCGGCAACGCAGCCGACGTGTTCCCCGAACTGGTCAAGCGGATGAAATCCGGCGGCGCGCGTCCCGATATCGTCACCGACCAGACCTCGGCCCACGACCCCCTGCACGGCTACCTGCCGCAGGGCTGGACCGTCGCCGAATGGCGCGCCAAGCAGGAAAGCGACCCGAAGGCCGTGGAAAAAGCCGCCCGCGCCAGCATGAAAACCCAGGTCGCCGCGATGGTCGATTTCTGGAATGCGGGCGTGCCGACGCTGGATTATGGCAACAACATCCGCCAGGTCGCAAAGGAAGAGGGGCTTGAGAATGCCTTCGCCTTCCCAGGCTTCGTCCCCGCCTATATCCGCCCACTGTTCTGCAAGGGCATTGGCCCGTTCCGTTGGGTGGCCCTGTCCGGCGACCCCGAGGATATCCACAAGACCGACGCCGCCATGAAGAAACTATTCCCGGAAAACAAACACCTGCACAACTGGCTCGACATGGCGCAAGACCGCATCGCCTTTCAGGGCCTGCCCGCCCGCATCTGCTGGATCGGGCTGGGCGACCGCCACCGCGCGGGGCTGATGTTCAACGAGATGGTCAAATCGGGCGAACTCAAAGCTCCCATCGTGATCGGCCGCGACCACCTCGATTCCGGTTCGGTCGCCTCGCCCAACCGCGAGACCGAAGCGATGAAGGACGGCTCCGACGCCGTCTCCGACTGGCCGCTGTTGAACGCGCTGGTCAATACCGCCAGCGGTGCGACCTGGGTCAGCATTCACCATGGCGGTGGCGTCGGCATGGGGTTCAGCCAGCATGCCGGCGTGGTGATCGTGGCCGATGGCACCGATGAAGCCGCCAAACGGCTGGAACGGGTGCTGTGGAACGACCCGGCAAGCGGCGTCTGGCGGCATGCCGATGCGGGCTACGACAGCGCGGTCGAATGCGCCAAGGAGCGCGGGCTGCGGTTGCCGACAATTCTTGGAAACTGATCAGAGCGCGGCGGCGGGCACCGCCCTTTGCCGCCGCGCCAAGGTCTGAATCCAGCTGCGCAATTCGGCCCCGAACGGGCGGTCCAGCACCGCCGGATCCCAGGCCAGCGCATAGGGCTGCGGCAGGGTCAGACGGATGTCGAACGGCACCACCAGCCGCCCCGAGGTGATATCCTCGGCCGCCATCGACCATTGCGCCAGCACAAAGCCACGGCCATTCACCGCCGCATCAATCGCCGCCGATGACATGGAAAACGCCAATTCACCGCCCGATTTCGGCGGCTTTGCCCCGACATGCGCCGCCCAATCCGCCCAGGTCGGCGCCGCCCCCTGCTCGCGCGCCCATTCAATACCCAGAAGTGGCGCCTTCAGCACGTCGGCGGGCTTGTCCAGCCGCAATCCCGCTGCCAGGTCTGGCGCGCAAGCCGGAACCACCCAATCAATGAATAGCTCGGTCCGATGGTCAAACCGGGTGATCATCTGCCCATAGGACAGCCGGAAATCGACGCCGCTGTCATGCAAACTTGGCTCAGTATCATCGCCGATCAGCCGAACCGAAGCCAGGGGATGCGCCTTTTGCCAGTCGAACAGCTGCCCGCCCAGCCATTTCGCGGCCAGAGACGGCAGGCAGGAAATCGTCAGCACCGCCGCGGAATGCTGCTGCTCGATCCGCGATTGCGCCTTGCGCAGCAACTCAAACCCCTTCTCGATGTCGCCATGATACTGTCGCCCCAGACCGGTCAGCCTGATAGACTTGCCCCGGCGTTCGACCAGACGCAGGCCAAGCATCTCTTCGGCCTTGCGCAATTGCTGGCTTATGGCGCCGACGGTCACTCCCAACTCCTCAGCCGCAGCGGTGGCGCTGCCCAGACGGCCAAAGGACTCGAACGCCTGAAGGGCGCGCAGGGGGGGCAACTTCCGCATCGGGCTCCTCTGAGCTTTGATTTAGCTTTTCTAAATTAGAACACAGAATCAATCATTTTAGGAATCGTCGTCGACGGTCTAGCGCTATGTTTAGACATATAGTCAGGGACCCATCCATGTATCTTCGCAATTGCTGGTATGTCGCTGCGTGGGATCACGACGTTGGAACCGAACTTTTCCCCGTGAAAATGCTGGACGAAGACATCGTCCTTTTCCGCAACACCAAAGGTGAAGTGGCCGCGCTGGAAGATTCCTGCCCGCATCGCAAGTTGCCACTGTCGATGGGCCGGATCAAGGGCGATACGGTCGAATGCGGCTATCACGGGCTGACCTTCAATGGCGCGGGCACCTGCACCCGCGTGCCGGGAGTAGAGAAGATCCCGCATGTCGCCTGCGTGCAATCCTATCCTTTGCACGAAAAATACGGTCTTCTCTGGGTCTGGATGGGCGACAAGGACAAGGCCGACCCGTCGATGATCTTCGAGGTCGATCACTGGGGCGACCCGGCTTGGGGCATCAACCGCGGCGACAGCATGGCGATCGCCTGCAACTACCTTTACATGACCGACAACCTCCTGGACCCCAGCCACGTCGCCTGGGTGCACCAGTCGTCGTTCGGCAATGCCGCGACCGAAGAGGCGCCGCTGGAAACCACCGTCGGCGAAAATGGTGTCACCGTCTGGCGCTGGATGCTGGACGTGGAACCGGCGCCGTTCTACGCCAAGTACTTGGTCTTCAAGGGCAATACCGATCGCAAGCAGCATTACGAGGTGCATTACCCCAGCCACGCCATCATCAAGGCGATCTTCGCACCTGCCGGAACGGGTGGAGAGGGGCGACCCATGCACCCGGACACCTTCCTGATGGACAGCTACAACTTCATGACCCCGGTCGATGAGAACACGACCAAATACTACTGGTTCCAGATGCGCAACTTCGCGCCGAATGACGCAAAGATCTCGGCCGAATTCGCGACCTCGGTACGTGGCGCCTTTGACGAGGATCGCGCCGTGCTGACTGCCGTTCACAAGGGCATGGCCAACAAGCGCACCCCCAACCTGGATCTGAAGATCGACGCTGGCCCGCTGCGCTTCCGTCGCAACCTAGCCAAGCTGATCGAGGCCGAGCAAGCCACAAAAATGGCTGCGGAATGAGCGGCTTTCGCCCTCTGAAAGTGATTGCGAAGATCCGGGAAAGCCGCCTGATCACTTCCTTTCATCTGGCGGCCGGAAATGTGCCGCTGGAGGGCTTCAAGCCGGGGCAGTTTCTGGTGTTCCGCATCGCCACGCCACATGGCGAAGTGGTGCGCAACTACAGTCTCTCGGGGTCGCCCGACGCTTTGGGCCACTATCGCATTTCGGTGAAGCGCGAAGACCTCGGGGGCTCATCGCAGTATTTGCACGACCATGTGCAGGTCGGCGATTCGCTTCTGGCCGAAGGGCCGCGCGGGGCTTTCGTGCTGGATGAGGCCGGCAACCGCCCGGTCGTTCTCTTGTCGGGCGGGGTCGGCCTGACGCCGATGGTCGCGATGCTGCACCGGCTGGTGAAAGGCACTCGGCGGGTGCTGTTCCTGCATGCCTGCGAAGGCGGCGACGTCCACGCCCTGCGCGATGAGGTCGAGGCTCTGGTCGCTACGCGCCCCGGCCTTTCAGCGCATTTCTGCTACCGCACCCCCAGTGATCAGGACCGTCAGACCAAGCGCTTTCACAGCGAGGGGGTCTTCACCCGCGAGCAGCTGCAAAGCCTTTTGTACCTTGATGACTATGACTTTTACCTCTGCGGCCCGCCCCCCTTCATGGCCGCGATGTATCAGACCCTGTGCAGCCTTGGTGTCCCCAAGACCCGCATCGCCTATGAATTCTTCGGCCCCGCCACCGTGCTGGAGGCCGCAGCGAACCCCGCCCCCAAGCCTTTTGTCGCCGCCCCCTCCGAAGGCGCCATCACGGTAGAATTCCGCAAATCCGGCATCACGACCGACTGGACCGGAGCGGCGGATTCGCTGCTGGCTTTGGCAGAAGACATGGGCCTCTCCCCTGAATTCAGCTGCCGCGCAGGAATCTGCAACAGCTGCAAGTCCTCCATCACAGCGGGCGAGGTCGATTACTTCGAAGACCCATTGGATGACCTAAGCCCAGGCGAAGTCCTGATTTGCTGTTCGCGCCCAAGAACCTCTGTCGTGCTGGAGCTGTGATGAAATCGCTGCGCGTAAACCCCCATGTCTCTGCCTTGCCGCCCTATAACGCGGGGATGTCACTGGCCCGCGCTCGTGCGCTATCCGGGCGCGATGATCTGGCGCGGCTGGCCAGCAATGAAAACCCCGATGGCTGCTCGCCGGCAGTGATGGCGGCACTTTCGGGCGCGGCCCTGCAGCCCTGGCGCTATGCCGACCCGGCCTGCACGCAACTGCGCGCGGCGCTGGAAGAAACCCTGGGCGTGGCGGCAGACCGGATCGTGGCAGGGAACGGTTCCGAAGAGATGATCGCCGCCATATCGCGCGGGGTGTTGGAGAACGGCACGCAGGTGGTGACGGTGGTTCCCAGCTTTGGCCTGCACGAGATCGAGCCGCTTGCCGCAGGGGCCAGTGTCCTGAAGGTGCCAATGACCGTCGATGCGGGCTTTGACCTGCCCGCGCTGGAAGCCGCTTTCGCCACCGGTCCGCGCGTGGTGTTCCTGTCCACGCCCTGGAACCCGGTCGGCCCGGCACTTTCTCTGACTACCCTGCAAAGGCTCATCGCAGCAGTCCGCCCCGGTACGCTCTTCGTGCTGGACGAGGCCTACTTCGAATTCGCCGAACCCGGCCTGCCGGACGGGATCAAGACGCTTGAAGGCAGCAGCATCGACTGGGTGGTCTTGCGCACCTTCTCCAAGGCCTACGGTTTGGCGGGGTTGCGGGTCGGCTATGCTGTCTGCTCGGATGCGGAACTTGCCCGCGTGATCAACTCGGCCAAGACGCCCTTCAACGTCAACGCGGCAGCGCAACTGGCGGCGGTCGCGGCACTGCGGGACGTCGACTGGATGCGTGCCTCGGTCGCGGGCATTCGGGCCGAACGGAAGCGGGTGGCAGCGGCCTTGCAGGCCATGGGCATTCCGGCAGCCCCATCGCAAACCAACTTCCTGTTCTTCGACACGCACCGTGACAGTACCGAAGTCGCGGCGGCGCTGTTGCAGCGGGGTATCATTGTCAAGGCCTGGCGCGAGGCGGGCTATGAGCAATGGTTGCGCTCGACAGTCGGCACGCCGGCTGACAATGATCGGCTGATTGCGGCACTTCAGGACATCCTTGCATGATCCAGGCGTCTCAGGCTCTGGCAGCGGTAGTGGGAGAGGCGCATCTGCGCCCTGGCCCGCCGCTGACGGTGGCTCCGGCAACCACAGACGAGGTGGTGGCGGTGCTGGCAATCTGCCGCCAGCGGGGGCTGTCGGTGGTGCCTGAAGGCGGCCAGACTGGGATTGTCGGCGGCACGCTTGCCGGGGCGGATCAGGTGGTGATCTCGCTGCGGCGAATGGCGGCGGTCGTGGCAATCTACCCAGACGAACGGGTGATCACCGTGCAGGCGGGCGTGACGCTGGAAACAGTGGAAACGGTGACCCTGGCGCATGGGCTGGAACCGGGCATCGACCTGGCCTCGCGCGGATCTGCCACAATCGGCGGCATGGTCTCGACCAACGCGGGCGGCATTATGGCGTACCGCTATGGCGTGATGCGGCATCGGGTTCTGGGGCTGGAAGCCGTTCTGCCCGACGGCACGGTCTATTCCGACATGACCCGCGTGGTGAAGAACACCGCCGGCTACGACATGAAAAACCTTTTCATCGGCGCCGAGGGGACCCTTGGCGTGGTCACCCGCGTGGTTCTGAAGCTGGAGCCGGTGCCGCAAGCGACCGCAACCCTTCTGCTCGGATTGCCTTCAGTCCCTGCTGCGCTGACCACGATCCGACTTGCCATGCAGGCTGAGCATGGCCACCTCCGCGCGGCCGAGGGCCTGTGGCAAAGCTATCTGCAGCTGACCGCCGCGGCCCTGGGCTGGAATGAGCCGTCCTTTCCGCTGGATAAGCCGGTTAACCTGCTGGTGATGCTGGGCGGCGCGCAAGAGTCCGATCTGCACACCGATGCCGAAGGGCTGTTCGTGCAGGTGGCCGAAACCTTCCCCACCACCACTGGCATCATCGCCACCTCGGCCCGGCAGGCGGCAGCGCTGTGGCGGCTGCGCGAGGATACCGACATCCTTTACCGCAGGCACCCGGCGGCACCGTCTTTTGACGTCTCCGTCCCGCAATCGGAAATCGCTGGCTATCTGGCGCAGGTCCTTCCGGGGCTTTCTGCACTGGATGGCGGTATTTCTCCTTATGTTTTCGGGCATCTGGCCGATGGCAACCTGCATATCGTGCTGGACCGCTCCGGGCCGCTGCCAGCCGATCTGACCGCGGCAGTAGAAGCGGTTCTTTACCCGCCTCTGGCTGCCATGGGCGGCAGTTTCTCGGCCGAACACGGCGTCGGCTCAAAACGGGTATCGGCCTTGCAAGCCACGGCATCACCGGCAAAGCTGCGCCTGATGCGGGTAGTCAAGCAGGCGCTGGACCCGGACAATCTGATGAACCCCGGCAAGGTCTTGCCGCTGACGCAAAATGAGGCAACGCCATGATCGACCAATCGGGCATGCTCGCCGCCGAAACCTCCACCGAAGTCCCCGTCCTGCCGATGGCGCTCGACTACACCACGATGCGGGAACGCTTTCTTGCCGTCGCCCGTGCGGCCGGCGCGGCGCTGACTGACCATCCGCACCCGTTGCACGGACCCGATGGAAAGGTCATCGCCACCGATGTGGCGCTGCTTGGCCGGCCGGATGCGGCCAAGCTGATGGTTCTGATCTCGGGCACCCATGGGGTTAGCGGGGCCTATGGTTCGGCCTCCCAGACCGCCTGGCTGGAGCGGCGCGAGAACTGGACGTTGCCCGACGACACCGCCGTTCTGATGGTGCATCTGATCAACCCCTGGGGCGTGGCTTGGTCGCGGCGCACCAACGAAGACAACGTTGATCTGAACCGCAATTTCATCGACTGGACCAGACCAGCGCCGCAGAACACCGCTTATGCAAAGGTCCACCCGGCCCTGGTCTGCGCCGAATGGACCGGCGCCGCCCGGGTGGCGGCGGATGAGACGCTGGCCGAGATCACCGAGTCCTGGGGCCAATCCGCACTGACGGCGATTATCCAGGCGGGGCAGTATACCCACCCCGATGGCCTTTTCTACGGCGGGCAGGCGGCGGTCTGGTCGAACCGCACCCTGACCGCGATTCTGGCCGCACATGGGCATCGGGCGTCTCAAGTGATCGTGTTCGATCTGCACACCGGGGCTGGGCCGTTCGGCTATCCGGCCCTGTTGACGGTGACGCCCGAGGATCATGCGGGCCTGCCCTGGGGGCGACAGATCTTTGGCCCGGCACTGGTGGCGGTGATCACCGGTGAAGGCGCCACCTCAAGCACCGGCATCGCCGCCAGAGCCACCGGTTATGTCTCGGATTTCGTTCGCCGGGCGATGCCACAGGCGCGGGTTCTGCCGCTGGTCATGGAATGCGGCACACTGGACGCTGCGACCATGCAGCGCGTCGTCAGCGATGACAACTGGCTGCACGCCTTCGGCAAACCGGAATCCGAACTGGGCGCACGTATCACCACCGCGCTGCGCCACGCATTCATCCCGCAGGACGAAGGCTGGCAGGAAACCTGCCTAGCCAGCAGTCTGCGCCATTTCGACCGGGCGATGACCGCCCTTAAACGCAGCGAAGCCAAGCCGGCCGACGCCAAGGCCCGCCCTGCCGTGGCCCCGAAGGGCACACCTGCCGTCGAGGTGGTGGACCTGCACAAATCCTTCGGCGCGCTGGAGGTACTGAAGGGCGTCAACCTGATCGCCCATCCGGGCGAGGTGGTGTCGATGATCGGATCATCCGGCTCGGGCAAAAGCACCATGCTGCGCTGCATCAACTTCCTCGAACAGCCCAACTCGGGCCGCATCGTGATCGACGGCGAACCGGTACGTCTGAAAACACTTTCCAACGGCAGCAGCCTTCCCGCAGACATGCGCCAGATCGAACAGATCCGGGCGCGGGTCGGCATGGTGTTCCAGAACTTCAATCTCTGGCCGCATCTGACGGTGCTGGAGAACATCATCGAAGCCCCCGTGCATGTGCTGAAGGAAAGCCGCGCGCAGGCGGTAGACCACGCCCATGCCCTTTTGAAAAAGGTCGGCCTGTCGGACAAGCCCGACTATTATCCCGGCCAGCTTTCCGGCGGCCAGCAACAGCGCGCCGCCATCGCCCGCACTCTGGCAATGCGCCCCAAGGTCATGCTGTTTGATGAACCCACCTCTGCCCTTGACCCCGAACTGGTCGGCGAGGTGCTGCGCGTCATCCGCCAGTTGGCCGAAGAGGGCAATACCATGATCCTGGTCACGCATGAGATGCAATTCGCCCGCGAAGTCTCGCACAAGGTGATGTTCCTGCACAAAGGCGTGGTCGAGGAAGAGGGC